>JAJZXP010000004.1 GCA_021806345.1 Thermoplasmata archaeon
GCTGAACAACAAGATCAGAACAGCATTCAAGCGTTCATATGGTTTCAAGGCCCAGAAATACAGAGACACGATAATCTATCTGGTGGCAGGAGGATTGAGGTTACCCCCAGAATGTTAAAGAGATCCAAATTTTTTTTCCCTCATAACTGCATCTTCGACAATATTTTCCCAGTTTTTTTTCCTCTTCCTTGATCTGGGATTGAAGAGTTTCCAATGCCCACTCACTCATACATATTTATTCTTGACCACCTATATAAAACTATATTTATGGAAAAATACACTGGAAAATTAGATAATAATACTGTGAAATTCTTATTCCAAACTTGAAATAAAGAACAGAAAACTGTGAATTTAGATAGACGGTTTCAGGGTCAAAATTAGTAGTGAGAAAAATAACGAGCAAAATCACACCTTCAGAAATATATAATATTGATGGAATCTGCTTTTCTGAGACGATTCCTTCAGATTTTCAGTAGAACATTATGATATTAGAATCGGAATTTAAAGCAGTAAAATTATGAACACCCACTTGTTTTCATTACATGGTTAGTGAACTTTGGAAAAACATAACGGATTTCATAAACGGTGGACTTAAGAGAGCAGTTAAGGAACACATTGAATTAACCAAAGGCCAAACAGAACTTTCTTATGCTCCAGAGTATTTTTTAACCGTTAACATAGCTGAAGAGCTAAAGAACCTTTCAGGGGTATCTATCATTCTCGAGGAATCAATGGGAGGAGAGGACCAACCAAACGGAAAAAAACCTGAAGGCTGGAAACGTAACAAAAGATATGATATAGTTGTTAGAAAGAATGATTTTTCTCCTTACGCAGCAATAGAAGTAAAACATAGGGTATATAGTGTTTCCGAAAGAGTGATTGAAGATTTTAGAAGAATATCTAATGCGGTGAATTTCAAAGCAAATGGTGAAAGTGTCTTCGAAATGGGAATTTTTGCTTTCTATACAGTATTTGATGAAAAAAGTACTAATATATCACAAAAAAGTGAGACAATTCGGAAATTATATTCTAATCTTGAAGAAAAGTTGCAGAAATATCAAAAAAACGCTACCTTTAAAGATAACCTAATTGAACCAACTGAATATCATGGGTTTACAAATGTTCTATGGGGTGGAGGATGCTTGGTTCTTATTTCAGTGTAACACTAACTGGACATTTAGCACGCCAATGACAACGAACTCGTGTAGGTGGCAAGTGAATTCTGCCAAATTAATGGTTATGGTGCTGTAACAAGTAATTATCATTCACATATTCGGAACCTATTAACTCAATAGATATTCTATCCAGTCTATTTCGCTACCCGTTATGCCATAGAAGGAGTATATTTTATTGTCTATTTCGTCATCTATTCTGACAATCTGGTTTTCAATTTCATTATATTCATCCGTTCTTTTATCTTTAATTTGAAGCAATTTACTGTTTAATAGGGTAATCTCTTTTACCATACGAATAACCTCTTGATATGCTTGGTAAATTTTCAAATCAGTTAGGTCCAATCTTGGGAAAGAAAATGGTCTCAGGAATTCAGGAGTCAAACGATATGTATCTCCTCTTAGTGCCGTGCTTGTCTGAGTTATAAAGAACCAAAAAATTTTGGAATTTAGAACCGCAAGATAAAAAAGTGTGTCTACATCTTTTACCAACTCATTGAATAACACACTATGAATTGCTGGTCCATGGTAGTATATCCCTTTTTCATCATATCCAACTCTATTTTTAACAAGCATGTCTGGTATCATAATTTTTGGTTGCTCATATTCAGATAGACTTCTTCCTGCTGAATATTTATAAAATTCATTTTCTGCCACTTTGACTTTGCGTTTAAGTAATTCTTTCTTCACATCGTTGAGATATTTGAATGCTTTCGGATACTTTGACTGCATGAGTCCAGGTGGTATTAGTAACAATTTTCCTTTAGATTTATAATATGGAAATAACAACAATTTATGACTTACAGGAACTTGATATCTCCTGATGTCTTCACCATACAAGAATTGCTTCAATAGCTCATTTTCAATCTCTACTTCTTGCTTTAAGTATGTAGAATACACTGTTGTAGTATTTTCCCTTACGTGTAAACTATCCAGTAAAAAAACATCATCATTACCGGTCGAAGAACCTTTGAAAATTTTACGTGTGATATCTGAAAAGCTAATCCCATTTGTCCTAATTTTCGTCAATATCTTTGAAGCTTGTTCTGAACTAAAATTCCAAGGTTCTGCACTCAATGATTCCACATCTCTTATTTCAAAATTCAGAGTATCAAGTGTTCTAAAATTTTCACCTAATTTGAACTCTTTGTAATAGAATTTTTTATGAGAGATCTTGCTCAAAAACAATAAACAAGTGTAAGTAGTTGCGTCCTCGAAAATTTGGTTTGTGTTGAAATTTACTATTCTGTTCAATGACTTGGAATTTGAAATGAATTGTCTAATTTTTGTGCCATTTTCTCCTTCAAAGAACTTATGAGGCAGAATAAAGCCAAGTCCCCCTCTTTGCTTCAATTGTTTAAAACCTCTTTCGATGAATAATATATAAATATCATAGTTTTTTTCAGATGAATAATAGGTTTTATTGAAATATTCAACTTCTTTTTTATTCAAACTCTGCATCCTGACGTAAGGCGGATTCCCAATCACAATGTCAAATCCCCCCTCTTTCATTATCTCAGGAAACTCACTTTCCCATTTGAAAGCCTTATCGGAAATAGAAGGGTCATCGATTAAACTATTACCAACTTTTATGTTGTTCTGCAATAAAGGCAGTCTATGTTTCCTTTCAGAGATCTGCAATAACAAGTTTAACTGAGCTATTTCTACAGCTCTGGGATCAAGGTCAACACCGAAGATATTATTCTTGAGAATTTCTGTTTTAGTGGAATAAAATTCAATTTCATTTCCTTCCATGTCAGGATTGAATTTTGTTTGTTTAACTGTCCTTACGCTCTTTGAAATGTCTTTGTTTGTCTCATAATATTTACTCCAGTATCCCTCAAGTTCCTTGTATGCCTTTATCAAAAAGCTTCCAGAACCACAGGCCGGATCAAGTATCCTGACATTCTTGATTTCCTCTGGTTTGTGGGTTTTAATGTATTCGCCAACAGTGTTCTTAACAATATAATCAACAATGTAAGAAGGAGTATAGTAGATGCCCTGTTCTTTCCTATGAGTCTTTGATTCCTCAAGTTTTGCTCTCTTTGGAGTTTGTTTTAGTATATTCCCTAAATATTGCTCATAAATTTTTCCCAAGACATCTGCATCTAAAACTGCAAAATTATACGAGTAAATTGCACCTTCTGGAGAGTAAAGGCCCTGTATAACCTCAGATAGTGCCTCGTTACTAATGTCAACTTGATCAGAGATGTGTATTGTTTTACTCTCCTTTCCAAAAAGCCCACTATTGTAAACATCACGATAATGTTGGTAAAGCTCCCTTACCTTTTTTATTAGTTGACCCTTTTCCTTTTGTGAGAATTGGTTATAATAGGATTTCAGATTCTTCGATTCGTATCCCCTATCTTCAGCATTTCTGATGAATACTAATCGGTCAAGAATTCTTTGTACAGTTTCATCAATATCTTCTTCCGAAACATGTGGATTGTTCTTTTTAATGTCTTTTGAAAGTATTTCTCTGAAATGAATCATATCCTGAAGAAGTTGTTTGTCAACAGACCTTTTCATGGGTTTCTTTCCATTTTCAGAGGCCCATGTATCCAATAGTCCCTCTTCCAATCCCCTCTTGCTAAGAAGTTTCAGTTTGTCTTTACCATTTTCACCCAGGTATTCTTCTGATTTTAATGTAAAGGCCCATTCTGCTTTACCACTGTCAGCATTGTACACTGCTAAAGTTTCAAAATTTGTAAGGACGGCCCAACTGCATGATTTGAGCCATGCGTAATTTACAGCCTGTTTATCATAGCCCGTACCAAATACAATCTCTTCTTCCTTCAGAGATTTTGCCTCAAGATAGAATTTTGTAATTCCATTTATACTAAATCCATAATCACTCCTTTTTCCAGCAATATTTTCTTCGTATGACACTGAATCATTGTGATTTTGCCTGTTCTCCGTGTTCCAGCCAAGTGCCTTAAAGAAAGGGGTGATAAAAACTACTTTTGTCTGTTCCTCAGTGTATCCTTTGATTTTGCCTTGCGTTTTTTCATCTTTGTATTTTTCTATTAACTCCGCTATCCTATCAAAATCAATTTTATAGTCCTCCTCATTTTCTTTTGAGCCTTTAACATTATTCATATCAGTTGCCTTTGCCTTTCTATGGACTTTAATTGCCTGTGCTTCATTAATCTTCCCTCATCTATTCACAGTAGCTCTATTCTTTTAAGTAACTCATCTATGTATCCTAAGGTATCGTTTAGTCCAGGTTTGTACTCAGATGGGTGACCACACTCATTTCGTTTAGCAAGTAATCCCCTTAAATTCTTAGCAGTAGATTTATTTATAAGTCCTAATTCTAATGCACATTCTATTATTATACTATCAGATGCTTTCTCTCGCAACTCATCTGTACTAGAGACGTTCCAACCTTTTCTCGCATTCAATTTGATGAAATTATCTTCCCCTATTTTGTCAGCTAAGAAATCTATGAACGCAGCCCAAGCTAAAACAATAGAAGAACGAAAAATTCCAAATTCAATACCCTTAAATGCCTCTTGAAATAACTCTTCTTGACGTAAAGAGAGTTTATGCAATCGCTTATAAGAACTATCAATAGTTATTGTTCTGGAAGTTGAACTTTCATATTTACTCAAAACTAAATTTCCTTTTTTTCGAAGATCAAGAACAGATAAATAGAATTGTTCAAGGTTCATTCTGCTTCTCTTTTGAAATAAATTTTCGTAGTTCAGAAAACAGATTACTATACACTTCTTTATCTGATGTATTAGGTAAAACAAGCTGTATGTTTATTACAATAGAGAGGGGATCAATATCTATAGGCTTAGTTTCTGAATCCTTACGCGACTCTTCTGACTTACCGCTATTTTGTTTACTAATTAATTTTGGTTTTTCCACCCTCCGTGAGCTGCGTTTTTGTGTACTGCTCTCTGTGTCCGCTATAATCCCAGATGCAGCAGCAAGTGCTTTGAAAGTTCTTATGGCCAAAATTGCCGTCGGTTGAGAGTAATTCTTTTTAGTTTTTATTAAGTTAGTAATATGGTCCTCGTTCTCAGTGAATGGGTCTTCATATGTAGAAAAGAGGTCAGGATATGCGACTTGAAGTGCTTTTGACATTGTTTCTTTAGATTTGTCTTTATCTCTATATTCAGAATAAACTTCAGTGGGAGTTCCATCATCACTAATAAATCCTAATTCCTTGAGAATAGGGATAAAACGCCTATCATTTTGTTTGTCAGTATAACCAACTGAAGCCAACCACGCTTCATCTACTTTTGGAGGGGTCTTCTTTTCATGTAAAGTTGTCTTCATAAATTCTTTAAATTTTCCTAAAGCAGTTACATACAAATATTCATTCATATGTTCATCAATATACTTATTATTTAATAAAATTTCCCTCTAAAATGTCTGAGTATTGATTTTTGGTCATATTTTCTTTCAAATCCTTGATCTAACACGTATTATAGGTAGGGGAACATCTATTAAACACGGTTAAACCATTTCTAAAATGATGTATTATTTATCTCAACCCGCTAAAGCCTTACTTTTTGCTTATTTGAGTTCACCCTTCGGATTACGCTACAGGTCATGCGGAATTACAACAAGAGGAGATTGAATCATCTCTGAAATATACCAGGGTATGATACTCGTTATATTCTTTCTTGACTTAATCTTCTATGAGTATGACCAAATTCAGTTCGATTGAAGACATAAACAGTACGTACAGGGAAAAATGGAAAAATTACCGAACAAACAGCCTTGCCCCAGAGATCAAAGAATATTTTGATAAGTGGCCCATTCAATACGACACAAACATAATAAAGAGAGACCTTCTCTTTGTAGGTTTAAACCCCTCATATGATGACAATAAAAAGCCTTTGCAACTATCTAACGCTAACTCACTTGATAATCAGGACGAAATAAGGAAGGCCATAAAAGATGAAAGAACTGCACAAAGAGGTAATGAAAATAAGGAGAGATATAGCTATTATTCTCTATTCCCGAAAATCTGTAAAACATTACAACTTGATATAGAAGACTGGAATCACATCGATCTATTTCCTTTCAGACACAGAGATCAGAATCAACTAGTTAGTGATTTTCAATTAGACACAAACATTTCAGAGTGGATCAAAGGTGGGAACACAAAGAAAGACATCATAAAAGACTGTGTAAGCATCTTTCTTGGCTTAGTTGAGTATCTCAAACCTAAAGTAATTGTAGTTGTTAATGGGTTTATCTCTAAGAAGATCATGGAGAATACTGGGTCGTATTATGTTAATGGTTACAGAAACCCCATCATAACAACCCAGACGGAAAATGAAGATTTCAGCTTATACCTTTCAAAAAACTTAAATGAATGTCATCGCATACTCAAGATCAGGAACGAGTACCCATTGTTACTGTCATCAATGTTGACAGGACAAAGGGCCCTTGATCTTGGTTCAAGGGAGAGATTAATTTGGCATATAAGGCAAATACTGGTGAGTCAGTATGATTGAAAAATATGACGTTTTAGGCTTGAAAAGAGCTCATGAAGAATACATAAAAAGAGAAGGCAGACACAAGTTCTATGACATGGCCCAGAAACTGATGCGGGATGGATACGTTACAGAAGCCAGAATTTTATTGCTTTATGGCTGGAATAGCGCATGGTTAGCTAAACTTTCGATTAACTTTAACTTGGAAATATTCGAAAAAACTTTAGAGGATTGTAAGCCTTATTTTGACAAACTACGTGGGAAAAATTTACTTGAAATACGGTTAAAAGATTATGAGGCTGAAATAAAAGCTATTTTTGTCAAACTGACATCAATTAAAGAGATAAAATATACAGGAGCTTCTAAACTCTTGAGTCTTGAAATTCCTGATTTATTTGTAATGTGGGACAAAAAAATTAGGGGGTCTCATGATATCGATGAGAAAGAGCCAGATGAGTACTTCCATTTCTTGGAAAAGACTCAGGAAATGGCCAAGGGTATCGTTTGGATCTCTGAAGAATGTGATAATATAACCCTCGCTAAGGCAATAGATGAATACAACTATATATGTGCATTAAACGAGAAAGAGTGTAGCAAGAAAACTCAAAAAAAGAGTAGAAATTTAAAGAGTCTTGAAGTTTAGACTCAAGCTCCAGAAAACACTTCCATTTCAGCCAAGTGAAGTACAGATAATGCCAATGGGCCAAAAAGAGCAAGTCTTTCATTAAATCGACTGACTGCAACATCTACACTTATTCTGGCTAATCCACCGTAGTATTGAGCCACAATATCCCTTACAATTTGCCCAGTAGACAGTTCGACTTTATTGTGCTGTTATAATGTCTTATTCCATCTAAATCTAAAATGCAATCAATAATATAACTTTCATTAGTAGAAATATTAACAATAACATCAATTATAACAAATTTGTAAATATAGATGAAAACACACAAAATATCAGACTAAATACAACATAAAAAAACTTATATATTAATAAGACATTGCGTTTCATGGTAGCAAATAATACTACAATGGAACTGAAAAACGAGCTTAAACTCCATGAGGAGTTAAGGGCCAAGAAGAAGAAAAAAGGGATACGAGATCCTGTCCTTGAGATGAAAATAGAAGATAGCTTTAGTGTGTCAAGGAAAGAATGGGTCAAAAGATCGTATAAGGTAGACAGAGAAAATGATACTTATGACGAAGTTATTCATACTGATGATGGTAAAATAATCCACGAAGACCACGGACCACTAAGTGAACACCAAGAACATGGGGATGCAAAAAAGAAGAAATTCGTTGATGAGCACTCTTCAGATACCCGGAAGACAGAGGAAACAGATGGCAGAACAAACACCTGAAACTGGAATTCTAACTCGTTTAAGCCTTAATCATTGGTACAAGTATTTACTATACCTGGGAGGAGTCATCCTCATAGTCGGCTTTTATTTCTATCTCCAATATCCTTTAGCTAACTCTTCTGCGTCACTTGCTGTTATTGACAGAGTCATTGATTTTGCCGTTTACACAATCGTAATTGGCATTTCACTTTGGATTCTTGATGAAATATTGTACTTCGTGTACAATTATCTTTACTTCAAAGAGAATAACAATCACGATGAAGTTTATGAGAAGGTTGCAATAGGTTTGCAAATTTTTGAATATTTGGTTTGGGTAATAGCCTTTTTGATATGGATTTCTATCGCATTAGGAACCGAATAGATAAGGTTATGATTAGACACTTATGATTTCCCAACGTGTCTTACTGAATAGCAACAGCTATTTCCGATTCATTCTCATTATTCCACTTCAACTGAGATTTTATGATTTTATAGTAGATTTTATGAGCTCTCCGAGACTTCTATTTCTATATATGTTTAGTTATTGTTTTAAGAGATAATAGATATCATAGATTTTATAAGGTCTATTTTTTTCTATACTTGTTAGAACGCAGTGACACGAAAGCAGACTAATCGGATTGCAATTAGGGCTTATAAAATCTAAAAATCATAAAATCTCGGAATTTAATATCTGATCAGAAGATGAATTTGATAGTTGGTGGAGGTTAAAAAATCTCATATAATATCTAAAATCTATTCTCGACAATCTTTATCAACGTTGCCGGCTTGGTTTTTGTTTTGGCAGTTACACGTTCGATAATACCGCTTTCAAACAAACTATCTAGTGCAATCTTAACATCAACCATACTCATTCCAAGTTTTTGTGATATGCTTCCTTGCGATATCCATTTTCCATTTTCATGAGTAACTGCTAAATAACCTATGGAACCTGTCTTTTCATCTTTCATTGTGTCAACGTTATAACCCTTTTGGTCTTTTATTAGGTCATAATATACCTTTTTAATTTGTTCAATTATTCTTGTTATCTTTATGGGATTCCATGCTTGTCTTTTTCTATCCTGGTAATGCCTATAGTAATCAAGGAACACACCCTTATACTCCTCCAGGTCTTTTATGGCATTTTCAAGGTCCACTGTATCCATAATAAGTATTGTATCCTTACAATCCCCCTGACAATTTGAAATTTGAAGTTCCTCATAATTTTTGGAATATCTAACTCTTGATGCAGCGTGAATCATCGATAACTGAAGCACCTGCCCCTGAAATTTTGTTGTTGCTTTGACCTCCATGGACTCATCCTTATTGTTATGTGCTTCAATGCGGTCAACTTGGAGTTTGTCAACGTATCTGACATATTCCTTTTCAAACTCATCTGTTGCATTAACATTTCTTACCCGACATAGAATCTTGAAGTATTTTTCATTCATATCATCGAGAATTTCCTTGGAAACGATGTCACCATCTCCACCAAGAGGATTGTATCGCAATGGGGCTTCATCCTTAACATAGAGAAATCTGAATCCAATACCCTGTTCCCAGAATTGATCTGATAGATGGCTAAGGAATATTGGAGTTGACGTTAACCACGTGGTGCAGTATAATATCTCAGGATAAGATTCATTTCCACGTCCTGTAGTCCCAGAGTCCTGCACTTCGTTGTCCATTATTTCCGCATATATTTCAAATGTTGATGACAAGGCACCACTTCGATTCTCCTTCGCCAATGTGGATGCCTCATCTCTGATTATGGCCATTGCGTATGGTGAACCATTGTATTTAATATCATACGGAACTTTGTTTAGATTTTCCAGTATGTTGTGAGGTGTGTGTTTGGAGAACAATCTTTTAAGATTATTTTGAGGTGGATTCAGCTTAAGGAATGTCTTTTCAAGGAATCTTCTTCCGCCTGTCTTGTTTGATCCTGATGGACCAAGCCATAAATGTCCTATAGACGCTCTCACCGGCCCTTGCTTTGTGTGGTAACTTGCATTACTTAGTGCCATTGATAGCTGAGTCTTCAAAATACAATTCATAGTGTGATTTGGTACTGGTACTATTTCCTGCACTCTATGAAAGTAATCAGTAAAGAATGACTCATTATCCGGCGGTTCCACACGTTTTATATTATTGTTCTCTATATTTATCATGAGATTCTTCCCGCTCCTGTTTACCGACAGGGGCAATTTTTTAATTCTTGCTTTTCTCCCTTCTTTCTGGATACAAAACTAATAATCCCATTTTGGTATCCTGTATTTCCACCAAATCACCTGCATTCATGTTATACAGATCGGTTAGAGTTTTCGGAAGATTCAATGAACAACCTTTGCCATTTGCAATTAGTTTTCTTTTCAAAACCATTTTTTCTACCTTAACTATATTATTTTTTCAACCTATTTAAAACTATATTTCATTGCAGAGCACGTATAATCCTGCTTCGCCAATGATACAAACTTACAAAAATCCTTGTTGATAGAAATGAAATTAGTAGCTTTGAATTATTCATGATTTACTCTCCTACTGTCGCTAATACATAAGCAAGGTAGCATGTTTTTCGAGTTTCAATGATCTTGAGCCGTGCTAATTTTCCGATGAAACTGCTGTCAATATCATCTTCATTCAGGATTAGTATGATTCTGCTGTCAATATCTGTTAATTCTTCATCGCGAAAAGCAAAGACACTTTCAAAAGCTATGTATTTATGGTTTCCTCTCCCTCTATGGATAACACTCTCAACTATTTGCCCCACACGAAGTCCCTGAAAGGTTCTGTCCTTTGGTGCTTCTACAATTTCTTGTCCTATTCCTTTTTGCTCATGCTTTTCTGTTTGCATAAAGGTTCTGATTTACAGAAACTACTTAAAAACTACGATCAACGATAATCATATTCTGTCTGAAAATATTACCCTCGGTAATTTGAAAATACAACTTCTTAAAAGTTTTGATTCATGTTTCAGATTGTTGTGCTAACCATCCTATAAACTAAAAGAAAAACTGTCGTAAACCTAATCCCTAATAATATTAGTCGAGCAAACGCATAATTGCCTTATCGCCAACTGTGGCCACAAATTCAAACCCAGCCTCTAAGTAAGCCTGAACATAATTTGATGGAACTGCAACCTGCCTACTTCCGTTAGTCCTTTTTTTCAGCCTCTTCATGTCTGACTCGATTAATTCCCACATCTTTTTTGTCTCTTCCGTCAGAACTTTTTCTGGCTCTCCATCAATCCTTAACTGCGCTTCATATACCTTGGAAACTCTATCCTGATACACTTTCTCGAATGACTCCCACACTTTGTCTGCGATTTTGTCGGGTTCTGAGGTCATGATCTTGCTGATTTCATCTTCATTCTGATTTCCGAAGTATTTGAGCATACCTTTGACCACTTCCCTATCTATCTCTTCCTTGCTCACTTCATAACTAACTGTCCCCAGGAATTTTGTGGATTTTTCATACGCCTCTCTGATTTCCTCTGTGTGCGCCGACATATCTTCATACACGGATTCCATATCGCCGTTATGTCCTGTTATGAACTGTCTCCAAGAGTGTGTAATTAAACCTTTACTCTCTGCCAAGGCGAGTTGTGTCACGAAATATCTTCTCAGGACATAGGGTCGCCAACTGAAACCACTTTTCATAATTGCATCCTTGATAAATCGACTCACAAAATGGGTAGCAAGGAATGACCT
>JAJZXP010000409.1 GCA_021806345.1 Thermoplasmata archaeon
ATGATACTGTCTCACGCTGATCTCATCGACGAAATCCTGCCATTTTCGTGAGGGACCGTGGGGTAGCTTGGTATCCTACCAGCTTGGGGTGTTGGTAACTTGAGTTCAAATCTCAACGGTCCCACTACAATTTTGGTTTGAATCCTCTAATTTGTTCATAAGACTATATGAATAAAAATGGTCTATTTATATACTCAGGGGAAAGATCGCAAGATCTCAGGGGATAACTTCAACCTGAATGAATCAGCCATTTTCCGTGATTTCTCCGGTATCTCTGCAAGGGTATCCATTGCATTGTGAACCATGGCATAGATCTTTGACAGTTCCAGTACGGCCTCCCCGTATTTCAGGCACCTGTTTTTGTAGCTGTACCGTCTCATGATTATTCGGGTGGAATCAACCGGAGTAGTTTATCCAACCCGGCAGAAGCATAACCGTCGCCCAAAATTTGATTCATTCCCAAAGCAGCCGTCGTAGAGAGATTCTTTCGGTCTCCTACCCGACGATGAGTGTTACCACGACGTTTGGAATTTCGTTAAGTCGATCCAGAAAATCCCCAAGCGTATATTCGTTCAAGCTTTCACTAAATCTAGGACCCAAATCTTTTTGATCGATTTCTGATTTTTCCCAAATAGCTTTGAGCTCCTTTTTAGTGCTTCGAAATATTTTTTCGAAAGATTTGGATGTATGAATGACGTTACTTTCCCTCGAAAGATTAGAGAAGCCATTCTCAAACAAGCTCCGCCGTTCTTTCAGTTCCTTGTTCTCCTGACGGAGTTTGCAGTAAGATCCATGGGCTTCCAGAACATTAATTTGTCGGGACATAGTTTAAAAATTCAACAAATTTGACATTGGGAAAGGTTTGTGGATTTTCCGTATTAGTGTACATATAACCTCGCATCAGCACATGCTTGCCCGACACCCAGAAGTCAATTTTGGGATTTGAAAGTGTGGTTTGAAGAGCCTTTCAATCAAAAAGCATCCTTTTGATTGAAATTTGTTTTATCAAAACGCTTTTGTTATCTAATATTGAAAAGAGTCCTAACGGAGAACATTTTTATTCTTCAGAGACAATAACAACACAAGGGAGTATCTTGAAGACATGATTAATATATCATCAGTTGTTTCAGGTGTAGTGTCCGTTTTGAAACGGATTCTTAGTTACTTAGAAGGAATACCAGGTCAAGTTTCACACATATTTTTCAGCTTTCATTTTAATTTGAGTTTAAATATAAGCTTCTCGGGCATAGTCAGTAGCATTACTTCCTTCCTGAATTATCTAAACATCCGCGTTAATTTTCTGCTTCTTAGCATTTTGCCGAGCGGAGCAATCAAATACGTTGGTCCAGCTTCACTTCTAATCGCAGGAAACGCTTCTGAAAAGCATTGGATTGGTAGGATTACTGTGTTTACGAACACTATTGCATTGAACGTATTCATTTATTATTTTATGCAGAGTCCAAATTTCATGCAGTCTTCTGTATATATTCCCAGCTCGATCCTGCTTCTTTATGCTAATATAGGATTCATTCTGGGATTTGTGGCTCTGTATTCATACGAAACAAAAGGAAAAACAGGTAAGTGGTTCCGCAGAATTGCATGGACATATTCTTCAGTAGTAATTGGGGGTCTCATTATTTTTTTAACCTTGATAACCTACTAAGATTGAAATTTAGAATTGGGAACCAGAATTTATTCGTCAAAAATAAGCGGTTCATGGTGGGTGCCTGGAAACTCTATCTTCGTTAAATTATCATTCCTAACTGTATACAGTTGCCTATCTGTTCGTAGCGTGAAAGCCCCAATAACTTCTTTAACTACTCGCCCCTCAACTATCTTGCCATCTTTGAGCTCTACCTTAACGATTCTTCCACTCATTCTAATTTCTGAAAGATCAGATGAACGACACTCGGGACACACTTCCACAACCCATTTACCATCTTCAAGTCTTATTTCAGGCATCTCAAATTTTGCGTTACAGTTGTAACAGGTGATCATAATAACAGATAATACAATAAGAAGTTAAGAATTTGTCGCTTCAAAATGAGCGTTACCACATTCGTTCCAGAAGAAACGGTTGAAAGTAGATTGTGCAAATTACTGTTGTGAATATTTGGAACTTATTTTAAAAACTAACACGAAAGAAAGAGATAATAATATTGGAAGTACAAAATCAAGATCCAATATACCATTACCACCAAAAACAGTGGATTTTATGAAATGAGGGATGCCTTCGATATCACTCACAACGCCAATCAAAAATCCAAAGACGTATGTGATCAGAGGGCCTATTTTTCTTGCGTCCATTGCTATCCATATGGTTACAAATATCGGGACGATAAACAAGGCAGGAATATTCGGACCACCTCCGCTCTTGTAAATTGGTTTTAGCTGATTACCACTGAACATTCCATATAGGGTGTCCAATATCAGGAATATAGCTAAAATTATGATACTGTAGCGGAATAGTCCACATCCTTTGGGAGAATGAATCCTGAATGCTTTTATGGAAAATACTACGCTTACTGCCAATGGAAAAAGGAAACCCAGAAGGTTTAAACTGATTTTAGAACCAAACAACAAAGGAGTGGATAACTCAGTCATCAATGCAAAAAACGAGGGCAAGAACAAATTGAATAAAAAAACTATCAAAAGAAAAATAAGATAGCCTAATAACAAGAATATTACGAAGAGTGAGATTCTTAGAATAGTGATTTCGTTATTTTTCCATTTCCCCTTCAGTTTTTCCATGAGCATATAGTTGGTTAAGACTCTTAATATTTATAAAAGAGTCTACAGATTAGAAAACATCTCGAATGAACGTAAATCTGCAATCTCGTGCTTCAAATACTTCCAATCATTGTTCATGCGTCCACTGATTATACGCAGTGGACCTCCTTGGCCTGATCCTGAGACAGCGGGGTCATGCATTTTAAATTATTCAACATTAAATCTATTTTGTTGACCTTGAAGATCGCTTTTTACGATAGTATCTTAATCTATTCGAGGTCGTTCCTCTAATATTTATAGGAAAAGTGATGGATATGGATGTTAATGAGAAGATAGTAAGGAAACGGCTTCAAGTCTGCAAGAATCAATTTACAATAGAATACGTGAAATTCGAAGTCCCAGAAATTATAGCAACATTGATTCAATGTCTTGGGACGGAAACCGATACTACTAATACGAGGTCAAATGGAATCCCCAGTATGCGATACCAGACACGGAGAAAGGCAAGGAAGAGCTTTTTGGCTGGATAAATCAAATTAATATTGACCAAAGAATGAGAAAAATATTGGAAATTACAAGGAAGAACAGTCAGTTCATATATTGGTCGTGGCTAGAGAACGTTTGTTAAGACACTTGCTAATAAATTGGAGGGATTATTGATAGACAAAGAGATACATGTAATGTATTTTGACCCGGGAATACCGATAGAAACGGTTACTTACAATATATTTCAGAAGCTCTTCAGAACCAGGGAACTCAGTGGAGACATCCCTCTTGACCGACTTCCAGATGAACTCTATTGGATTCAGATCGGGAGAATAGGGAGGCAAATGGATGAGTGAAATATTGTTGTTCTCTGCAAATTCCAGTGTTTCAGGAGAATGATGTGGCTTGAAATTGTCCAGTATCATTACTATCCTTCCAACTGGGTTCCTCTTCCTCACCAGCTTGAGGAAGGAGATCACGTTCTCCTTCCTTGAACGTTCCTGGAAATCCACTGCTGATGATCCATCGAGGCAATAAAATCTGAATGTGTTAACCCGCAGCTTTTCTGTGTTCTTCACTATCTCAGGATGGTAGAAAGACCATAATTTCACTGTATTCGAAGTGGTCTGAGGCGAAGACTGATTCATGAAGCCAACGATATCATCATTCCTCACGATCAGTTTTTTTAGCCTTTCCTCAGCATCCCTGGGGCGCCTGAAATCGTGGGGATAGGGTTTTCCAACCTTCGTGCCCATGTCATGAAGCAGTTCCCTCACATGCTTCATTGTGTATTCAATTCCGTACCTTTCCTTTATAAGATCCCTGATCTCCTTCGTGGTCCAGTCATTTCCGGCCTTCAGGGATGTCCTCAAGCCATTCCTTTGTTCTTCACCAGGAAGAGGAGGCCTGCCTCCTCCAAACCTGGGGATCAGGCCCGGGAAACCATGGGTGTTCCACCTGCCCTGCCATATGTAACTTAGTTTCTTGGCGACGTTGACCTTTTGTGCAGCTTCTTCCACTGAGTCCCCTGGTACCTGAACCTTATGAAGAACAGTCTCTTGAGAACTCTCCCGCTTTTCTCAAGAGCCTTTATTCTGCGCTCTATCTCGGAGAGTGGGATATCCTTCCTGATTAGGTTTACCTCGCCCTTTGCCATAAATATTGTAATTCTTTAAAGTGTAAATGTTATGTATTCAACTATAACTATACTGGTCCAATAGAGATAATATCGATTGATGTTCTCCATGCCAATCAGGAACTTCTGAACAAGAAAGGGGAACTGATTATCTAGTCAAAACCTTATAATAGTTAGAATAGCGAATGATTACTCATGAAAAATAGAGTTTAGAGTAAAACCTCTTTGAAGATATTTGATGCTAACATTTCCTGTTCGTCAAATTCTTTCTTATGTTCTTCAAGGAGACTTGTAACGTCTTCTTGGTTTTTGAAAAATGTCGTATGAAATTTCCCTTCATTTACCAAGGCTTTCTTGTACGTTCTATATATGATTTCATACAAGCTATCTGCAACCCCAGTCAGTCTATTTGCCAACTTATCATAATCCTCCGAATTTACATAAGATTCCTCAAATAGCTCAGTGAACTTCTTTTCCCCGTCTTTGAGCCTAAACAGAGCATTATAGAATATTTTATCTATAACAAAATGAGCCGGTCTCTTGAACACATACTCTTTGTCAAATTCATCATGGAATTGTGCCTTTGTCCAAGATATGTTAAATGAGACTAGGAAATCTATTTCATACATTGCGAGACTCGATGTTGCCGAAAGTTCACTTGTGAAGATATCCTCGTACATTTCACCAAAGAAATAATTTTCTCCTTGGCCATAGGCAAGAGCAGGATTGAATTTTATTGCCACAATCGCTCTCGCCAATGCAAGGTTGTTAATTGGGTCTGGAAAACAATGAGACTTTATCGAAGCATTTAGACTCGACACAGTCCTGAAATCTTCTCCACTTTTAATCTCATAATACCAACCTCTCTTTAGCATTTCTCTGTGCAATCTTATTTGAACGGGGTCATTTGATTTCAGATCCCTTTTCTTAACAGGATTGGAACTATTTTGATAAACAACTATCTTGTCCATTAAGTCGTTGTCATCGCTAGCTATTACTCTAACCAGTGCATCTGCTTTTGTATCTCCCGAATAGTTTCTAATCGATGTAATGGTCTGACATCCATTTATTACTTGGGGGTCGTCCAGTCTTATGTGTTTATTATCGCTGTCATTATTTGCATCTCTGCATAGAATGGTGATACCATTATTATAAAACCAGAAGTTTGAACTGTCATCTGGGTTTTTTAAAGTATCTGTTATTCTGATATTGGTCTCACTTTTATCGAGGAAATTCCTAACATTTTTTCTAAATAGTATATTTCTGTCATAATGCAAGGCAAAACTTTTCAACTCTTCTGCATCAACATTAAAGACCCAAGCCCTAGTTCTACTATTCTTATATAGTGAACCTTCGGTTTTGTATTTTAAATCATATGGGGGTGAGAAAGGAAGAAAGTTTCTTTCACTATCTCTATAAAATGCAATTATATTGTCAAAGTAAAAAATTCTTAATTTCTTAATGTAACTCTGTTTTAAAGTTGTATGAAGCATTTCATCAATTCTATTATTTCTTTTATGTGTTGTAATGAAAATACTTTCCACAGTATAGCCTTTGTGATAGTATTTGTGGAAAGCATTCCTGAGTAGTTCCTTAGTTCTCGGATTTCCACTAGTTATGGCTGCCTCAAAAGAATCTGGAGATGAGAAATAGCTGTCAATAGCTGAAAATAATTTTACTTCACTTTCACTTTGAATTCTTGCATCTCCATCTTTCGAATATTTGGATTGTATGAGCGTTACAGTTCTCTCTAAATCGTTTATAAGACAAGCATCAATGCCTTTGTCGTTGGTTCCATCACAGATAGATTTGCTTATAGTCTCCTGGTCAGTTCCATACAAATTATTGATGAACCAATAAATGAATGCATGATAGTCTCTAATGCTCCCGCCCATTTTCCCTATAATTCTACTTATGTCTTCTTTGATTTTTGTAAAGTCTTCAGAATTGCTCATTCTATGTTCAACTTCGAAGTTAATATAAACCTGTCTATCTGCGATTTCAGTAACTATGCCTGAAGGAACAGGACATTGAAGGGTTTAAGGAGCTTCTGCATTTCTTGGGAAACAGTTGTCCACCTATATATCTTGCTGCCCTTTCTGATCATGACAACTTCACTTATCCCAGACAATTTACCCCTGAGATCCTCGTAGCTGATTTCTATGCGATTGGTTGCGATCTTCCAGAGGATTGCCGCAATGATCTCGTAGGCGATGAAATTGACCACGGATAGATATGCCTTCACACTGCCGGGAATCTGGTACCTGACAGGAGAAAGGGATGCATCAAGTCTCCCCTCCAGATTGAATGTCCAGAATATCCGAAAATTGATCGGAAACAGGAGCTTTGAGAACATATCCAGTCTTTATCCCAGGATATTCGGATCCATTGCATCCCTCAATTTCTCAAACTCCACAGCCCCGAGGGTCCTGACCTCAAACTTCTAGGAAGATCTCACTATGGCTCTCAATGATCATGTTAAAATACCGGCAAAACTTAACGGTTTTGCCTCTCATTGCGGGTGATCTGTGTACACATCCTACACTTCGATATATAAAGGACGTTAAGTTTTACAATAAAAGCTAACCTAAATTAAGTCTAAGAATTTTAAAAATTGGGAGAAGTGTGAAGTTAACTTCATCTTTTTCTCATTCTCACTATTCCGAATCCACCTACGACCGCAATTGCAGTTACAATTGCCCCTATAGCTATGTACTCCAGTTCAGGAGAAATCGGGGTTGATTTAGGAGGCGAATTGCTCTTTAGAGCTATGTTTAATATCTTGACCCCTCCGGCGGATAATGTAATATTGTTGCTGTATGATGTATATCCATTTAGAGTCGCAGTAATGGTGTAATTACCTGCAACTACTGAAACGTTAAAATTCCCTCCGCTAACACTCACAGTCTTATCATTAATTCTTAGAGTTGCATTCCCTGGAGACAAAGTTCCCGTTATGTATGCATAGTGCAAGAAATTAACTGCTTCAGCAACATTCTTTCCGTCGATTGTCGTTGTAACACTGTAATCATTGGTGTAGTACAGGGTCAGGTTGGAAACAGAGAATGTGTAGGTTCCATTCATTTTCTTGAAGCTTATGGTCGTATTAGTTGAAGTGTGAGTCGTGCTTCCTGAGGTTACTGACCAGCTCATTCCCGATGGAAGGCCTGCTTCCGTTAATGTTACTGTATAATTGATCGGGGAGAATGTTACCGAACTGGAAACAGAATTCCCGTTCACTGTAAAAGTGCCTGAATGTGGAGAGGGTGAGTAGGATTTGTCTGTCGTTGCTACTGTGTATGAATATGATCCATTTGGTTCGAAGAATGTTAATATATCGGATGTTGAAGAAAAGGTTTGGCCATTGGACAGGTTGACATACCAGGTTGTTCCCGACGGAAGGCCTTGTTCGGAAAATATCTGTTCATACTGGGCTGGTGCATAGTCCAATATGCCTTGGGAAACGCTGCTATTGTTGACTGATAACGACCATGCACTTGTATTGACAGAAGCAAAATTCAGGTATATTGCTTCCTCACCGGTTTCATCAACACTGAGGTTGAAAACTTTTGAAACGGCAGGAATGTAACTGTTCTGGTCCATAGGCTCCACGTAAGCAGAAACCGTACCTGAAGTGGGATTGGTAAAAATACCCAGACCTCCAGAAGGGCCGCCCACAAGACCAAATTGCGGATCAAGTCCCCCTGAATAGGGATTGTTGGGAAAAGGACCATTATAATATGAGTGCCCCTGCCAGGTATACGAATAATTATGGGAATCGATTATGTAAGCCGCACCTGGAACAGGCAAGCTGATAATCTGTGAGTTTACCTCGAAGCTGACAGTCTGATGCATCGGATCTGACAGGTTACTAATCCATGTCTTAACGTTGAACTGATGTGGCATTGATATTTTCTTTCCCAGCGGAAAATTGTATTCGTACACTGTTTGAGCTGGATACTGCCCAAAGAATGGATAAACCACCCAGCCGGTATAATTTACAGACCACCCCAAGGATTGGGACCCATTTATGTAAACAACATTCTGTATCCAGTAAATTGGAGCGCCGAACTGATTGGCCAGAAATAGATTCTGTTGTATGGATGCATTGTAAAGAGTATTAACGATGTTGTAAGTACCCGTGGATGGATCATATAGATATGAAGTTACATTCAATCCATTTAAGCTCAGGATATCGTCTACTCCTCTGAGGTCGTTTAAGGATTTGCTTCTGTTGATATTCAGAATATACATAGTCAAGTTGTAGGCATCAATAGAGCCCCACCCAGTCACAAGATTGTAGCCAAACGTTGCATTATAAACATGGTTCCTTCCGTACATAACATTGTAGAAAGGAAGTGTTGGAAGAGACGAATAATAGTTTCCTGTGGGAATGAAGCCCAATGTTGATGTTGTGACTGGATTTGTTATTTGCTTGTTGGCTAGATTGTATATAAGTGGATTTAAATACCCTAGGTTCGACTGATTATAATGATTTAAGATGGCATCCATCTCAGCGACTATACCAGCCTCAACTGGAGAGGCAACACTGGTTCCCCCCATAGAAAATGGATGTTCAGTACCGTTAATCGATTGGTATATATATGTGTTGTTTCCTATAGCCGCAATATCAGGAACACCCAAACCCTTTCCCTTGAGAACTGAGTTTGCCTCGGTTTCATATTGCCATGATGTTTCCTTGAATATCTGGCTTATTCCCCCCGCACTTCCTGCAGGGTTTCCCGATGTGGAAAGGTTCGACTCATACCAAGCAGTTTGATTCAAAATGTGGAGGTTGTTAGTTAGAGTCAGAGTGGTGCCACCGACAGAAGTTACTCCAAAGTCATTGTATGCCATGGCGGCAGGGAACTGCACATAATCACCTGGATAAGAAGGATTCTGAGAGTATTTGGAGCTCCCACTATTGTCGCCGGAATCTCCTGAACTCGCTAGGACTGTAATTCCTCTCGCCTGGGCTTCTTGGAGGTACTGATACCAGACAGTGTCGTTGAATTCAGGTCCCCCCCACGAATTCGAAATAACAGATACTTTGTTCAGTGCAGAATAGGTGGAGTTGGGATTAAGGATAAAAGCAAGTGCACTGTCAAGGCTTTCAAATGTTGCATTCGGACCATACACATTATATATATTGGAGCCGGGGGCGGTACTGCCAACCATCTCTATATCAAGAGTATTTTCAGTATTTGCCTCTGTAACGTCATAGCTTGCGGAGACTCCCGGTTTAGCGGCCCCATTTAGGGGAACGCCGTAAACCTTTGAGTGAGGCTCATATGAAGGTAAAGTTGCATTGAAATAGGAATAAACATCTGAAGGGTAAAAAGATCCAACTGGGGTTCCTGAAGCGTTTTCTCCGGCCCACAAAATTGTGGCAATTACTTCCTTTGTCGGATACGTAATGTTCAAAAGGGTCTGTTCATTGTAAGCAACCTGCAGATCCGAACCGTAAATGTCCTGAACTCCGCCAGAGATAACGGGACTTGGAAATCCACCGTCTACCATGCTTTTAACCTTTGGTGTGGAGACTGGCGCCGACCTTAATAGGTCGGTGGCTACTGGAAGTTTTGAATTTGAAAGCCCTGTGACCTGGGACACATGAGAAGCTATGTATAATGGCATCTTGGGTGTGGAAGATGCATAGTAGGTCTGAGTATTTCCTGGAACAGTTGCAATACTGGTATTGAATGCATTCCCTATCACCGTAGCAGGCCCATGAATTTCCAGGGAGACCCGATCCGCATATTGTTTCACATTTATCCCAGTGAATTGCTTGAAGTAATTCACTGCCTGGGAATATTCAGCCGACGATATAGAGAATTCTGAAGCGAATTGGGACCTCGTCAGATACTTGTGAAATTGCGAACTGTGTGGATTAGACAGATTGGAAAGAAACGCACTTAACCTGCTTTGATTGTGCAACGAAAAGGTAACCATGACATCGATATTACCAGAATATGGGGTTTGAGCGTCATTAACCAATGATCCATACGAAGCGGCAACAGGAACCATTTGCAGCTCTGCACCAGATATAACTGCAACACCATGGCTTACTGAAGTGCCCCTACTATGATTGTCGAGTGAATTTATCCCATTATCAAGAACCGATATTCCAGACAATAACATTACAATTACGATTAGTAATGCACCAACCATCATTCTCCCTTTAAAATGCATGGATAATAATAATGCTCATCTTATTATAACTTGACTTCGCCACTTTGGTAAACAAATATAGTACGTGTATAATTTCATTGCATGTTCACAGGGAACCTTTGCAACAGCCGTTTTTTAGAATGTTGTTTTTACAGATCTTATGCTTCCTCCGATGCCTATAACGGGAACACCTGTCATTTTGTATCTTTCGTTCTGTCCGGTCATTGCAACTTTTCAGCACACGGGTTATAACGCATACACACATCCTTGGATATGGAGCATGGACCACAGCTGAGAGTTGGGAAGAGAAGGCAGCAAGGCAGGGGATCCACTGGGAAAATGTATCAAAGTTGTCCGAACTGCGAGGAGTACTATTTCAGGGGGATGTCGTGGACCTACAGGCAAAAGGAGACCTACTCCAGAAAGGGCATTGATTATGGGATTTAATTTGATTCCAGCCATTATTTGCAGGGTGCAGGGCATAATACACCTGTCCTTTTTTTCCCGGTATCTTCATGTTACGGTCCATGGTTGTGGCCATAATTCATATTACCATGTGTCAACATCCCTCAACCAAAGTATTTCCATACTATGATTGAAATGAAAAAGAACAAAGCAGCAATATACAGCGGTGCATCAAATCTCAGCCCAACGGTAAGAGGTATGGTGCTTGTATTGACACGCAAAGCAAGACCTCCAGCATAAGGCTTTAAATTTATACTCAGCGAAAGCCCGAACTGTTGAAGCCATTGTGTTGTTGGAGGAGGTGTCGTTGCTGGATAGTACACGGTATTACCAAAAACGTATGTATTCCACAATACAGTCATCCTTACCCAGAAATACAAAAGAACAAACATGGAGAGAATTGCACCTATAAATCCTGCTTTTGATAGAAACGGTCTTCGATTCTGTAAATAAACTTTTTCTGAATATTGCTTGAATTCCATGCCTATCATAAGAAGAACTACAGAAACAATCAGAGCTTCGCCGTAATTGAAGAAATACACGTTGGGGAATTGCTGTGAATAACCTGGCATACGCCATAACCCTGTACTATCAGCTAACTGCTCCGTCAGCCAGGGAAAACCGATCATTTTTACCTGAAATCCCCCGATGGAGAAGGGAATTGAAAGCACGGAGAGTTCCA
>JAJZXP010000355.1 GCA_021806345.1 Thermoplasmata archaeon
ATGCCTTCACTGCCAAGCTTTTGTAGTGCTTCATATATTTCTCTTTCCTGTTTAGTAGCACCCGGTTTCCTGCCCTGCTGAATATCCTTTATCTTCTTTTCTTCTTCAATTTTATTTTTTAGTTCCTTGTTCATTTCATACCAGACTCCAAAGGACTCCATTCTCAGTTGTCACAATCCATGAAACTTGCCTATCAACAGTTTTCCTAACTGTGGTTCCTGTTCCAGTCTTTTGGTCATACAAATCAGTCACTCGTCCTGTCTTAGTCGTTATTAGAAAACTCTCTTTCGAACGCTTCAAAAGTTTTAACGAGTTACTCATTTCAGTCTCCACAACCCTTTTCTTGGGTTATCGAGAGACCCCGCCTTCTTAAGACTATCAAGTGCGGTGGTTAGGTTGGAATACCCTCTACTCCCACCACTTCTTAATTTCTTTCGGTCGGAAGAGCTAAATTCTGGCTCCAAGGCAGAATAAATGCTTTCTTTCTTCCATGTTTTACCATCTTTTAACATTTCCAACACGCGTCTTTCGAACCATTTCAGATCATGAGGAGAGTCATCAGCCAGTTTCAATTCTATTTGCTTTAAAACCCCAGTGGGATCAAATGAGGGAACTATTCCCACGACCCTTATATCAAGAGGATTGTATTGTGTTATCCCATCATAGGGAACGATAGATTCCTCCTGTCTGCTAGGCATTAAGGGGTTTGTAACCGTTTGTCTCACTTTAATTCCATCTTTGGTGAATGTTATTATATTTTCCATATTGTATCTATATGTTTCCACTATTTAGATGTTTACATATATTTTTTTCAACAAAAAAATATTCAACAACATTTAATTGATAAACGAATACCGGACCTGTAGATCAGAGTTTTAAAATTGCATTCCTTAGACATGATCTGTTAAATTCTTTCGCAGATTTCTATCAAGAGAAACAAATATATAGGTTTTCCGTAGATATATATCCTCTGAGATTGACGAGATATCAATGACTATATATGACCAAATTTAACACAGTCTGCCAAATAGGTGTGAAACGTACCTTTCGGATTGGTTGATTTCAAGCAAATATTTAAGACTTCCAAGTACTTTTTCATTTAATCGGACCAAGCTATGGTTTAACACTTCCCATTCGGAAATTTCTCTGATAGTCTTTCATACATCACCTAAATTTTGGGTATGAAATGAGACCTAATAGAAAGGTTTATATTGTAACCTTCTATTACTATCTTATGCAAATTGAGTGTGTAAAATTGAATCAAAATGAGAATATTTTGTATCTTGGAAAAACAAAAATGTCAAACATTCTGTACAAAACAAAGGTAGACGTATGGAAAATTGATAACCAAGAAGGCTATCAGCGAGAAGTAACAGAATCGAGGGCCAAAGCCTTCGGTAGATATATCAGTAAAACCCAAGGAATTTCTCCGAATACTATCCTAATAAATATCAGGGCTACCGAAGGTATAGATTTTGATGGTAAGTATCTAAACATTCCTGATGGTACGGTACTTTGGGTAGTGGATGGTCAGCATAGACTAAGAGGATTGGAAAATGCCATAGAGTCAGGGTTTGATAACATTAAGGATTTTGAAGTTCCAATAGTTGTTACTCTTTTGGACAGTAGATATGAGGAGGCAAAACAGTTTGCTATAGTTAACAGAACACAAAAGGGAATCAGGGCGGATCTTGCGGAAAGATTTTTGCAAAAGGCCGTTAGGACTGAGGGGAAACTAAGCATACATAATCAAGCAGAAAGTGGTGTTATCTCAGAACTGCTCAGAGGATATGAGTGGAAACCCAAAGCTCTTGAGATTACTGATCTCTTGAACAGTTCTTCCGTTTCTATTTGGCGCAACATGATCAGACTTCCAAACGAGCCTAAAGGAGCTACAACAGTGAGTCAAAAAACTTTCATGGATTCACTAGAACCGATTCTAAAAGATAATTTCTTTAGTTCAAAGAATGTGAACACTTTGGTTCAAATACTTAACAATTACTGGAACTCTATAAACGAGACATGGCCTGAGCCGTTTGAAGATTCAAATTATTACGTATTACCAAAACTCACCGGAGTTATGGCAATGCACAAACTATTCCTTTCAGTTACAAGCTATTGCACCGACAAAGAGGGTAAAAAAGATCTTTCACAGGGAAGCCTAATGAGAATTCTAGATAATTTGCGCAAGGGAAATATAGATTCTTCATTTTGGGCATCTGATGGAGAAGGTGGAAGATATGGAACGAACAAGAAAGGAATTAAATTACTGGTTGAGGAATTAGAAGAAAAGTTGACGAATCGGTTAAGTGCTGAGAACGGAGATTTGATTCTTTAGGTGAAAAGAATGGATTTAAAGAAATTGTGTGAAGAACTGATTTGTTGCGACAGTGAAGAAGAGGCGATATCTACCTTGACCATGCATGGATTATGGGAGGAGGAATCATATTGGAAAACCTTCGGTGATTTGGAAAACAATTTCTCAATAATTGGAAATCAACAAGCAAAACCGGAATCTGCTTTAGTTGAGAAAATTGTAAATTCTATTGATGCTATGTTAATGAGGGAATGCCAAATAAGAAAAATAGATCCAGAGGGGGATAATGCTCCTCCAGACATGCAAACGGCAGCTGAAATTTTTTTTGGAGTTACAGACGGATCACTTGTAAATGTTTTACCTGCCAATAGACGGGACTTGGCGAAGAATATTGTACTAATGTCTACAGGGTCAAAGGAAAGACCTTGTTTCACGTTAGTCGATCAGGGCGAGGGGCAAAGACCTGAGAATTTCCTGGATACATTCCTTTCCATTGCGAGAACAAACAAGATAAAGATTCCATTTGTACAAGGCAAATTCAACAGTGGGGGAACTGGGTCATTGCAATTCTGTGGTAAAAAAGGATTGCAATTGATAGTAAGCCGAAGAGATCCGATTTTATCGAGAAAAGAAATTGGTAATCAATCTCCTTGGGGGTTCACTGTAGTTAGAAAATTTGCTCCAAGATCTGGTTATAAAAGTTCCGAATACAAATATCTATCATTTAGTGGGAAAATACCTACATTTGTTTCAGAAGAGCTTAAAGTGTTACCAGGGACCTACCCAAAGACCTATGAAGGTACAATTTCATTCGGAACAATAGTTAAAATGTATGATTACAACATAGGTGCTTCTCTTAGGTCAAACATACTTTTTGATCTTTATAATAGATTGTCGCTGTTAATGCCAGGCATAGTTCTACCAGTTCTATTAGCAGAGAGAAGAACTGGGTATAAAGGACACACGTTTGAAACAGTATTATCTGGGTTATCCGTCAGATTAGATGAGGATAAAAGAGATAACCTTGAAAACGGATTCCCAGATTCGGGCAATCTAAGAATAAATAATCAAGATTTAGGATTCAAAATTTATGTGTTTAAAATAGATGGGAAGAGAAAATATGCAACCTCAGAAGAAGGCATAATTTTTGTTGTTAATGGCCAGACTCATGGAGCCTTACCTGAAACCTTCTTTACCAGAAAGGCAGTTGATTTGTCATATCTGAAGAATTCCCTACTTGTGGTTGTTGATTGCTCTTTTTTGGAAAGCGAAACTAGAGAACAATTGATCATGAATAGTAGAGATCGTCTAAGAGAGGGGGAGTTTCTTCAAGAGATTGAAAGGAGATTACAAGACGAACTCAAAGAGCACATCGGTTTGAGGGCTCTCAAAGAAGCAAGAAGAAGAGAAGAGATAAGGACCATAAATGAAAATTTTCAACCGGTAAAAGAAGTTTTGAACGATTTAATTTCTAATTCTCCTGTTTTATCGCAGGTGTTGAAGTCTGGCAAAGGTGGAATTTCAGACCCGTTCAACCTATCTCAGGTAGGCACGCAAACTAATTTTCAAGGAAAGGTGTATCCAACCTTCTTCGAGATGAAAGAACATAAAACCATTGAAGATGCTAAAAATTGTCATATTAACCGAAGGTTCAGAATAAAAGTATATACTGATGCTGAGAATGAATATTTCGAAAGAGAAAACGATCCGGGTACAGCTGATTTATACATAAAGATAGGGGATAGATACGAACCAGTGACAGATTGGTCCATGAATTTGTGGAATGGTGTGTGTAACTTGAATGTGAAACTCCCTATAATCTGTAATGTAGCTGACATCATTCATTACTTATTTACTGTTGATGATTCGACTAAAGATGAAGCGTGGGAGATTCCATTCTATATTAAGGTACTTCCAGAAGATAAAGGCGCCAATGGCGGAACAGGGAAGCGAATAGATCCAAGTTCGAATGGTGATGGAGACAAACAACGGTCGAAATCTGAGCTGAAACTGCCTAATATAATGGAGGTCTACAAGGAAGAATGGGATAGGCACTCTTTTACCAAGTATTCTGCCATAGATATAAAAAAATCCGAAGGCGATGTTGATATTTTTGTAAATATGGATAATGTTTACCTGGCTTCGGAGATAAAGAAGAGAACTGGAATCGATGTGGAAGGAATGAAGACGCAATACAAGTTTAGTCTCGCCCTTTTCGCAATATCTTATCTAGCTCTACCAGAAGAAAGAGAGACAGAGGAGAAAGAAAATGATGAGGGGAGAGACATTTCAATGCTTTACAAAAGTGCTCAGGCTCTAGCTATGGTATTAATACCTGTATTGACCGAACTTCCCTCAATAGGGCAAAAGTATTGAAACATTTACTCACAGAAAAACTCTATATGATGGATCGGCCTGAATTTTATTAAAGTTTAAAGGAAATATTTCTGTTAAATTTTTCTCAGTTGACGGGAGATACGATTTCACCAGTTTTATCATCTACCAAGTAAACATGAAAATGACTACCGAATTTATTAGTAGTATCATAGATGTATACCAGAGTCCATGTACCTGCTGCAAGTAAAGTACATTGCAAAATTCGGCACTCCTCGACCCCTTTATTCTTCATGTCAGGTACTGCTATATCGTTGACGTCTTGAAATTCCATGTAATAGTGTGTTGATTAATTATTTAATTGTTATTTCTCAAATTTTTGAGACTAACGAAATGATTAGAACTTGCTTTCCTAGCCATTACTACGATCCAGTTCGTCGTTGAGGCTCTTCAGAGTATCCTCTGCATTCTTGTGAGCCCATTCTCGATGTTTCTTGTAAACGTGACTGTTACAACTTCCTTTGGAAGAGTATATGTTATGGCATACAGGGCATTCATAATCGAAAAGAAGGGTTCTATTTCCTGCTCTTTCAATGCACTTAGACATACTTATTCCTCAAGCAGTTCTCTGAGTAGTTTAACGCCTAGGTAGGTCAAGATTCCCACACATGCTCCAGATCCAAGAGTCACCATAGCAGACTCTATAATCGGGTGCTCTGATGTGGATTTTACGTTATCGTAGTGCACCTTTCCGGCCTCATATCCTGAGAAAATAGCAGCGGCAACTCCTGCCGGCACTTCTGGTGAATCCACAATCAAGTGACCCAGGGGGTCGTATTTTGGGTCGACCCGGTCTCTGTGCACCTCGTAATGGTCTTTATATTCCTTGACATGCATGCTTTCCGTCCCATTTACCCTCTTTCTAATGTCTCGTATCTGAAAATCGGGTTCTCCCACAGAATCGATGAATCCGTCATACACACTCGGAGGTGGTATTTCGGTCTTACTCACTTTTATACTCTTGTGGTAACTCATTCTATCTAGCTTCGGTTTGACATTACTCCATCTATAATTCATTCGTCATCGTCCTCCCTGTCACTTAGCCACCAAAGAAGTGCAGTAAGTCCGACTCCAATAACCGCTCCCAATGCCAATGAACCACCAAAACCAAGCTTAATTCCGGCTTGTGTGTATCCGCAGTTGCCGCATTCCCAGTGTTCGGCTGTTACCGAAATACCTGACATCTTCCTTCCACATTTTGGACAGGTTATTGGGAGTTTTTCAACGTTTGCTATGCCATTTCTTAAGAGTTTTCCCTGCGTTTGTTTAAGAAGAAAATCTTCACCATCGTCAAGACGAACAGTTCTAGCCATAGACCTATATGATTTCATTATATATAAATACTTACAGTAAACTGATGTTCACAATTGTAGGCACCGATAACATTCGAATCTGTTACTTCCTTTTTCCTTCCGCAGCAGCTGATATTACTCTTCCTTTCGCAACTTTAGCTTCCAGCTTCCCCTGCTTATCGAAGTTATATTACATCCTCCTCGCTGCATTTGGGGTCCTTTTACCTTGCGACGCGATTTGAATAATCTGCCAAGATATTTAGAGATAATGCATCATTAGACAAGTGACGAGAACACACAGCAATATTTGAACTCTTTAGGCTGAGATTCGATGTTTATCTTACGCTTGTGGATGATCAGAGAAATGATTGTTGATACTGTTAAAACAAATTTCATTAAGCCTTCGAAGAGGAAATCGTTCCATAAAATATAGGTTGAGGGATTTGTTAACTAATATCGATACAATGTTATGACAAAGACTATAACACCTCAATGTGGAATGAAAAAACATGAACCCGAAGATGACCTACTGATGCGGGATTTTTAGGAAAAGTCTTTAAATGGTACCATAATATTTCTCTAATGGTTATCAGAAATTCATCGTCAGAAAAGATTGAGACACTGTTAAAGGAGGGGCTAATAATCTTTTGTGGGGCAGGTATATCGGCAAAATCTGGTATCCCTTTGTCCAGGATTCTAATTCCAGAATTAATTGATAAGCTTTCTTCTAGAATCATTGCGAAACGTTTTAAAAGTGCTGTTTGTAAACTCCCTTTAGAAATTTTGCTGGATACTTTAAAAAATAATTCTGATATCTCGGAACTCCTCAATGTGTTTGTCAATTCTCAACCTAACAGATATCACCAAATGATTACGGAGTTGGCCAAAAGAGGGATTGTAAAAACCATTGTAACCACGAATTTTGATACATTAATTGAACAAGCATTTGAAAACTCTGGACTTTTATTAGGCAAAGATTACTTTATATATTCAGATGAAGAAGATTTTTCAAAATATGTAAATAATGGCTCTGACAATAGGATTGTGCTAATCAAAATCCATGGAACAATAAACAAACCAGAGTCCATAAGAACTACTATGAAAGAAATTGCTAACAGTTCATTGTCGAAAAGTAGAGCGAGGGTTCTACGTTCTATATTTGGGCAATCAGACATGCAGGTATTGGTAATTGGCTATAGTTTTTCCGATAATATGGACATAAACCCAATACTTTCGAACCTTAAAGATCCAGCATCAAGGATAACAGTAATTCAACACTCTGAAAACAACATGCAAAATTTGGAGTTTAAAGATGAGTTCGAAATTTCAGTAAGTAAAATTCTCCGAAATTTTAAGTTTGAAATTATAAAAGAAAATACAAACCAGTTGGTCAATTGTATATTGCTAAGACTTGGTCTCCAGTTAACTATGGATTTCACCACCAAATCTGAATCAAATTGGAAAGAATTTGTCAGTGCCTGGAATTCTACTCTATCTAAACATGTGCGTTCACTCATAGAATTGGAGCTTGCAAGAAACACAACATTTGTTGGATTACTGAAACCCTATTGCAAAAGATTAAAGCGACAGCTACCAAGCATGGAAAATGACAAACAAGTTCTTTTGAATTCCCTTAACGTACTTTCGGCAACTAGTGCTGAATTAAAAAAATATGGAGATGCAGAGTATTATATGGAAAAACTGAGAGAATTTATTAGTACAGATGGAAAACATGTCGAATTTGCGTTTTACATAGGAATGGGAAACATTAGGCGTGAGAGATATGATCTTGACAAAGCTCGCCAATGGTATCAAAAAGCTTACGAACTTTCTATTTCGATAGGTTGTCCGAACAACGTAATATTGGCCTCAAAAAATCTAGCACATCTTGAATTGGTAAAGGGAGAATTCAATTCATCACAATTTTTTGCAAATGAAGCGTTTCTTCAAGCTGAGCGAAGTGGGGTTCAGATTGAGTACAACATCTATCAAGATGTTGGTGCAGCAATTTTTTATACAGGATCAGTTGTAGAGTCTATACAACTGCGAGAGACTGCTCTGGAAAACGCTAGAATTACCGGGCAAAAGAAAATTGAATGCATAAATTCTGTATCGCTGAGCAGCATTTACCTTTGGAGACATACCCCCCCTTCGGTCGAAGATTTTGAAAAATCTTTAGAGCTGTCTAAAAATAGTTTGAAATTGGCTTTTGAAGTTGGCGATTCTAAATTGAGAGCAATTTCTCATATGAACCTAGCAAACGACTACTTTTTTCAATATTTGTTTAAAAAAGGATTTTGGCACATGATAACATCTTACCTTCAGGCAAAATACATAAATGACCCAGAGATATCAGCAGCTACCTCCTATAATTTAGGGTTGTATTTGCTATTCTATTTAAGGCATAAGAGAATTGATTTAGACATTCCTAAACGTTTAGCAAAATACCTAATTCACCAAGCATTTGAAACATCTAAACAGTACGGGTTGACTAAACAACTCGAGTTTTATGCAAAAAATTTAAGTGAAAGTAAACTTTTACCAAGCGACATTGTAATTCACTAAACAGCATCTTAAGATCAGTCAAACCCCATTAGATTTCTTTTAAGACCGATTTAGCCAAAGCCGCATTTATTTTTGATCTTAAGCCATTCGTATCGAGTTTGAGGCGAATCAGAGCATCCTGAATCAGGGATTCAAGATAAGTATAATCCTTGAACGCCTGCCTATGGATATTTACAAGATTCCTGAACCAAGTTTGAGAAAAATGTTTTACCTGAGTTGAACGCAAGACGTAAAATTGATCCAGTGTGTTAGATGCGTTTCTGTCTATGTGATTTGTATCAGATAGACATGTCGCTTTGAATCCATTTGGAACACTTAATTCGTCATCAGTTCTCACCTCATCGGGTTGTGAAGTTATTTGCCTTGCCTCATTGATTGTAATTTTATTATTAGATTTATCAAGCTTTGCTTCAAATATGAAGTGAACTTCCTGGTTGATGTACCAAATGCAATCAGGTCCCCCGCTCCTCTTTGGAGATGTAACCTCGTAACCAAGAGCTTCGCCGAGAGTCCTCAAAAATCCTTTAACTCTCGGGTCTTTCCCTGAATCCAAATCTTCTATGGTGTTATTTAATTCCTTTTCCAGGGAGTCGTTCTCTGGAGGAAACCTCGTCAAATAGCTACGAATTCTCTCAATTCTCTCCTTAAGATCAGTGAGAGGTTCTGGTCTTTTTAAGAATGCTGATAAATGACCGAACCATTCACGTGTAGAAGAATTACTTACAGATTGTTCGAAATATCCGTGGGCAGATCCCTTATAAGGGTCACTCTTTTCATGAAAACATTTCAAGTCGGATGCCAATCCTGAAAGATAATACCATATCGCGGAGTCAGCTACGTGGCCTCCGGTAGACAATTTAACAGCAATTGAAGAGGCTAGAGATATAGCAGCGTCGTACCTACCCACCCATATAAAATCATTATACTTAACAAACATGAATCTCTCTGAATCACTAGAAGTAGCCGATTCTGATTCCACGTTAGACGAGTGAGCCTTTCTGCTCACAGTAAATTTTTGTTTTTGCCATTCTGGTCCTTTTTTCCTAAATTCTTCTATAAGTTGATCCAACGTGGATGATTGGTTAATGCTCTTACAAGTCTGAAGTTCTTGCCTTAGCTTCCCAGGAAATGAATTCAAGGCTTGAGGGTCCAATAGAGTCTTAACTAAATCTTCTCCTACCAAGAAAATCATCACTTCGTCGGAATCTTTTCTAGTACATCTTCCCATCCCCTGGTGGATTCTTTGAATGGCTCTTGCTCGGGCTTCGTCTCTTGTTTGCCATTCAAGAGTCTGAAAGTGTTCCAGAGTGTTAATAGCTTCTGGGAGGTGGTAAATTAAAATGCCCTCGGCAGCTTCTGCTCCGAGATCTATGCCATCATATCGACCAGCTAAAATGATGACAGCATTTTTTTCCGTTTTAAATTTATTGAGTTCAGCGCTAATATCAAGTTTGGTGGGAGAATGAATTCTACCCTTATATCCAACGAGCTCAAGAGCTGATTTTAATATTGCCTGCTGTGCAGTGCTCTGTGCTAGCACAATTAATCGTTTCACTTTGAGGGCTATTAATGTAACCCTATTCTCATCATTTACAGTAGGAATGAGAGTATTTAAGTTAAGTATGAGTCTATTTCCGGGCACATCAATGTCACTTTGATTAATCCAACGAATTTTTTCAACGCCAACAATATTCTCTAGATTCCCTGTTTTATCTATTGTAGCAGATAAATATAACCTAAACTTAGCCTTCTGGAACACATCAATGGAATAACTAGGCGGAGTTAATGGTCTCAGCTCAACAGTGTGATAGCTTAGAAGACATAGAAAGTTCTCTATCTTCTGGCTGCATCGCTTCCAAACATATTTGAGCTCCTTTTCAGCATAGTTTAAATCAAGGACGTTCCGAAGATCGTCTACTACATTTAACCATTGTTTAGAGTACAGCATTTCAAAGATTTCATTGTTGTTTGGATCAATGTTTAGAGCGTCTCTTTGTCTCTTATTTAAAACCGGGTCTATAATTTCACTGACTTGCTGATACAGTTTTGTATTCTCCTCTTTGTTGATATGAATATACCAATTTGATATTATTGAATCTCCGGCAGCATGGATATCGTCCATAATTACTGCACCGATATCTCCAGTCTGCGGATTGCTATTGAATAAAGTTGAGTAAGTGGCTACACCAACTGCTTGACCACTTAAAAATATCGATTTGTTGGTTTCATGGATATTTTTCCAGCTACCGTGTAAGGGAACAGCAGGTATTCCAAGATCCTTGGCCTCATTTAACACCTGTTCACACAAAAACTTGTTAGGACAAAGATATATTGCTTTAACGTCTTTCGTAAGTAAAGTGAAGTATGCAAACAACAGTCCTATGACCGTCTTTCCCGTTCCAGTAGGAAGTGATAATGCAATATCATGAATATTTGTATTGCTGAACTCCTTCTCAATTGCCTCTAACAATTTTAGTTGGTGTCCATGAGGGTATTCAAATTTTACTTTGTTAGGACGTTCAAGTGCGTTCCAAAGACCTTGATAAGTTTTTGGTTTACCTTCATCGCCAGAAATGTCAGGAAACAATGACGTCATATTCAAAATAGTTAGCATAGATTATTATAAAAAGATGTTGGTTATCACTATGGCGATTATATCCCGTCAGATAAATAATTATTTTTTGTGTGATTTCTTGTTGAAAACATTGGGTACCGAAAGATTTATATTGTGTGTGGTAATTACCATACATGACTGTGATACCGCATAAGGTTAAGAGGCAGGGAAAGGAATATTACGAACTCATTGACGTGAAAAGGGTGAGAGGAAAGACTGTCCAGAA
>JAJZXP010000065.1 GCA_021806345.1 Thermoplasmata archaeon
GCTTGAGTAAGTCTTCCCTCCATCCTTGAATGATAATAAAGGAAGGTGTGCGTTGAAGAGCATCTCAGAACGGATTGCGGAGGCGAGATCCACGAGGTCCTGGTTTCCTTTAATTACCTTTCCTACTGTGTGGCGGCTTCTGCCGGTTTTTTCGGCGATGATGCTGTCCTTTATGCCGTTCACGTGCATCGATACCATGACCTCAATTTCATTCTGTCCCAGGGTTTTGGCTCTTGGCATCTTCTTCAGGCAACCATGGGTAAATTGTTTTTAAAGGTTGTTATAATGCATTTATACTGTATATAAAGTGGATACTCATGGACCACTTGAACACCCGTATTTTAAAAAAACGCGAGTGGAATTGACTCAAATTCACGACAGAACCCTTGCAGTTCTTGTAAAGCATCCTTATACACATGCTGAGCCATGAACCATGCATAACATACATGACAAATGCTGAAAATTTTTATTGGAGACGAGGGGCGAAATGCGTTCTATCTTCAATATGCTTTTAGGGGCCTTCTTGACCGGTCTCCATTATTGGAGATATGCAATCTTCACATTTTTTGACCCGATGGAAGGCGGGAAAATTACCAAATGCCCTCAACACTTATCGGCAGAATGCTTCCTGGTCATCAAAATGTTGCGCTTCGCCTTGCTTACAGGTATTCCCCGATGTCTTCTATAATCCAATGTCCTTTATGATTGTTCTGAAGAAAAGCACCAAATTGAAATTTATGGGATAATCTAGACCATCTCGCCAGGACAAAAAAGTTATGATACATCATGATAATTATTATTGAATGGAGAGCTTATACGAATTAAATGTCCATACGGAACTAGAAAATCGCAGATTTCAGGATATGTATTATGATATGGTTCTTGTGGTTCCAATTTACAATGAAGAGAAGATCCTTGAGGAAAGGATCACTTCACTCTACAATTATCTCGAGACTGACAACATCAATTTTTTGATGGTCCTATCAGTCGACAGGGGAAATGACAGGTCTGTTGAAATAGCTGAAAGTTTTGCATCAGGAAAAGTTGATGTTGCTCTTATTGTCCACGAAATGAAGAGAGGAAGAGGTTTCGCGGTGAGGGAGGCCTGGAATCGCTTTCATGGGGCTGTATATTCATTCATTGATGCTGACTTGGCCACTGGCCTAGAAGTCATCTCCCGCGCATATCGTGCTATCTCCTCATCCCAAAACCAGCTAATAACTGCCTCACGGTACTGTGCAGGAGCGATTGTCGTACGGCCTGAGCTCAGGAATGCGGTCTCGAGGGTGTATAACCAGCTCCTCAGGCTCATATTTAAGGAGAAGATCAATGACCATCAGTGCGGATTCAAAATGATAAGTGACGATCTCAAGAATTCACTGCTGGACAAGACTGTCATGAATTCCTGGTTTTGGGATGCGGAACTTATGGTCAAGGCAAACGAACTTGGCGCCAAGATTTCCGAAATACCGGTTAACTGGGTGGAAAGGAAATATTCAAAAACTTCCATCAGGAGGCTTTTCAAGGACCTGATGCTGCATGGCTATGGAATGGCGAGGTTAGCAAAGGACATTAGAGAGATGAGGTTGAGTTTGGCGGATGGTGTCTCTGATCTTCAGGAGCCTCTATTATCTTCACAATGAAAGTCCCTGTTCCATATTTATGAAAATACTTAACTAGAAACCTTCTATCTGGCAGGGAAAAACCATGATGCAAACCGGGACAGGAAAGATTGCCAGTGAGGTGCCAGATGTCCGAAAAAAAGGCATCCTTTTTGTGAATACATACAGAGGGAGCGGCATTGGAGATTTTGGTCTGTCGATGAGGCCTCATTTCTCGGAAATCACCGGTGCTGCCTTGGAATACATTGAGACTTATCCTTCATGGAGAAATTTCCTTAAGGTCTGGTACCGAATCCTCGCCACTGATTCACGCCCGTTATTCAACCTCGGCTTTACTTCCTATGGGAAATCCTCTATGCGGAACTTCCTGAACTTCTTGTTCATTGGGGCAGTATCTTCACTAATGAATAGGGATGTCCGCGTTATTCTTCACGATTCTCCGGAACTTTTCGAGTCCAATACCTCAGGATACAGGTTTCTGAAGCTGAAGAAGGTTGGGGGAGGTGTGGCGACGCGCTTTCTTAAAGAGGCGAGGATCAGCGTATTTTCAGTTCAGCTTCATCGAATTCTGAAAGATAAATACGGATTTGAGAACGTGGAATTATATCCTTTTCCCTGCACTGGCGATGCCACTGTTAGGCCAAATCCTGATGGAAAGCCGCTTGTTCTCAGCGTGGGGTATATCGCACCCTACAAAGGCCTTGAAATACTCCCTGAGATAAAGAAGTTGATGCCGGATTTGGAATTCATTGTCGCCGGGAAATTCCACTCCCTGCTTCAGAAAACTAGGGGCGGCAGGGAATACAAGGAACAGCTAGAGAAGAAATTGCTAGATGCAGGAATTAAAATGCCCGGGTACGTGTCTGATGAGGATCTGAATTCAATAATCAGTGCCCACAGAGTCGTTGGGATCCTGCCATACAAATCCACATCAGGGTCTAGCTACGGAGCTAGTTTCTTGATAGAGAAGGGCGTCCCGTTGGTGCTTACAAATTTAGAGGAATTCAATTACCTACACCTTTGTGGGGCGGGATGCATTATTGCAGACAGAACGCCTCTGGGCATAGCAGACTCAATTAGTATATTGTTGGACACTCCTGACATTTACACTGAACTTGTTGACTATAACATTAGGTATTGCAAAAGTAATAATTTTCAATTGAATTTTCTTAAATTACTTTAAATGTATAAAAAGAGCTTTTATTGCAGTACCTCAAGACATATCATGTTCAGTAGATAAATTAAACTTCCACTTAAACTCTTTAGAGATTGCCATTAACAATATTTGTTATATATAGTTTGAAAGACACACTATAAAGTTTCAGAAAATATCTTGATTTCCTATTTAATATTGCGTATTTTAAATAAATATTATGAGTTTATGGTCTCCTCGATCATTGAAGTTAAGTTTGGTAGAATCCGGTCCGTACAAAATTTTCTTGCATCTATGCTAATTTTAGTTTTTAAAGCTGAATAAGTGTTTTTGCTCTCAGACCATTCTTTAAAAAATCTAATAATATTTTCTATATAAGTTGAATAATCTTTTGGTTCAATCAGGTAACCATTCACCCCATTTTCTATTTCTTCATCTATTCCAGATAGATTGGTAGCTAATACTGGTAACCCGTGTAAAAGTGCTTCGGCTACAATATATGGAAAGTTATCTGAAACAGTAGGATATACAAAAAGATGGGATTTACTATATATGTTTGACTTTTCCTCATCGTCTGGTTTGCCTAAATATGTTAAAGTTTTGCACGTTTTCATTAATTGTAATAAATTGTCCTTTAAAGGACCATCTCCAGCAGTTAAAAAAGATATATCTTTGTATGCTTCTTGTGGTGTAAGCATTTCCACTAATTTTAGAAAAGTATCAAATCCTCGAGGTTTTGAGAAACTTCCAAAAAATAAAACTGTAAACCTATCTGTCTCAACCCCCTGCGAAAAAAATGAGGTTTTAACTTGATTACAACTTATTGGATTATGTATTAATTTTACTAAATTTCTCTCACTTGTGAGCGCCGTGATCCAATCTGATTGTGACTTATTTAATGCATGAAACACGGTCTTTCGTTTGATGTAACTACGTACAAAAAATGCTTTAAAAAAAAGTAATTTTACCCTAAAGATCAATTTATGGATTGTCGATCGGTATCTATAGGTCCCCACAAATAGAGAATGCATACCCAGTACAGTCTTATATCCAAATAGAGGTACACTTGGTGTGACATTAAAGGATGCAACATAAATGACATCCGGTTTCAAGTCTTGGATAATATTCTCGGGAGGTTTTAAGTAGCCAAATTTCTTTTTAAATTTTGTACCAATAATTTTAAACGGTATCTTAGGCAAACTGTTTAAAGGTATTTGTCCATCAACATTTTCAAACTCCGTATTTTCTAATAAAGTGACTTTATACCCTTCTCTGACTAAGTGGGAACCAAATTCGTACAACATCCTTTGAGTCCCTTTCCAATCGATAAATCTTGCATGGAGTAATAGAAGAACGTGACCTTTCTTTTCTGATTTATTTAGATTATTGTCATCATTAAGTTTCAGATTAATCACCACTATAGATTATTGCGTATCAATACTTTTTTCTGTCTAGTTTTTTTGGAATATAAATTAGCCCCTATAAAACAAACAAACAAAATTAAGAACAGAGTGACATTTGATATTACGCTAAAAAATGTTAGGGCATACGGGAAAGGTTCAAGTGAAAGTTGTCGAGGTAAATAAGTTCCATTTACTTTAAAGACATTAGCATCATTTAATCCAATTAGTTTTGAAATTGACCCGTTGAAAGGTCCATACGGATGTAATGTAGATGCAGTATTTTCGGGGGCAAATAGAACAGCATAGTAACCTCCTGCACTTAAATTAAGCCCGGGGAAAGAATAACCTGTAAGTTCTGCAGCTTTCGGATTTATTATTGAAGTGTTAAAAAGTAAATCTGGAAATTGTAATAAACCGTTAAACTGCAACGGTGCATATATGCCAATTTTTTGTAAAGTCAAGTTCATATTTACGGCGTTTATTGAAAGATTGTAAGTCTTCAAATTAATTGGGGGCGGATTGATCGAATGGAGTTCAGAAATGTTAATACCGCCACCAATAGGTTTGTATATCGGATTAAGGTTCAAATTTGTGCTTGTTTTGACACTTGATTGTGAATACAAGGAAAACCCAACGGAGGTATGATTCACCGTTATGATTAAGTGTCCATTCCCCAGATTAGGTATGGAAATCGTTTTGTCTTGCCAAGTTATCATTTTCCCGTTTATTGATAAATAAGATTGCATATCTAAAGATGAATTTGTTTCATAGAGAGATTCTACGATCAAAATGTTTTCACGGTTATAATTATCAGCAATCTCAAAATTTAGCCAGCCCTGTTGTGTTAGCGAAAGGATACTTAGATTTGCGGAAATATAAGATGACTGCGAATTACTAACATTCTTGTTCAATGTCAGAGTTGAAACTTGATTTGCCTTGTTAGTGAGAAATGTACCGGGCTCATCGTTTCTTGAATTAATTAGAGTCAACTTTTCTGTTCTACTAAGATTGTTTGGAGAAATAATAATCCCATCTTTAAGCTTTTGAGTTTGGGAGCCCAAAGCCGATGAAATGGGTTGTTGAGTACCATTATCTGTAATCAAATATGCAATTTCATTTGTTTTGTTAAGTATTGTTATATTGCCATATTTATTAATTTGTGAATAAGAAATAGGCTTAATGGAGGATAGTATTCCCTTTGTACTATTCATATATACTGAATCTGTTATAATACTGGATAGGGTGTCATTGGTCAAATTCATACTTCCTATATCCATTAAATATTTTTCTATATTACTCGCAGCAAACAACGGCAAGTGAGTATAAACCTGAGCTAAAGGCTTGACTCCGGGGACTGTAAAAATCATAAATGAACTTATATTAATTTCCGGTAGACTATCAGATAATTTCGATGTGATATCAGAAATGTTGACTTTATTGCCGTTAGGCGCATATTGCAAATTGAAATTACTTATATTTGCATAAGGATTAACAATTATGTACTTTACATGTGTGGCCTGAAATAAATACTTCCAATTTAAATTGATATCTGGTTCCGATAATATATTATCAAGTGCCACCGACGTATTTGTCAAAGTCCGATCAATTATTGGTTGAGAAAGGATCTTATTAAAGATTCCTGTTGTATCTGGAAAAGATCCATTGTTTATTCTCAAATCGTATGCTCCGTTGGTAGAAATAGGTAAAATTAAAGTATAAAATTTATTATTTGAGGAATTATTATCAAGGTACTTAGATACTTGAATAAACGAATTTGGCAAGGTAAATGAATCCATTTCTTGCCCATGCGAGACGTATTCCCCTTGTTCTGCTAGCACGACCGGAGAACTAACCAATAAAATAAATGCAGCACAAACCATAATAAATCCGAAGACTCTTTTTGTCCGAAGCGACAATTTTGTTTTTATATCTCGATAATTAAATTGTGTGTGTGACTGATCAGTTAGAATATACGAGAAATCACTGATAATGAGGCTAATTAGCAAGCTTACTAAAATAACGTAGAATTCAATGGTAAAGTAATACGCATTTGCTAAAATATAAAATGGTCCACCGATTGAATACAGGAAAAAATTAAAGTTTCCGAATGGAGCATTGCCTCCTATTGAAAATAGTATTGAAATTAAGGCCATTAAATAAAGAGGAACTAACAAATAATTGCTCTTAATGAATTTCATACCATATATAAAAATGATAGGGATTATCCATGAAAGTATTGAGATATATGGCAATAGATGATACCATGAAAAAGAAAATTGACCCCTTCCCCCATATAACCATGAGAAAGCCAATAGCCTTACTACGTTTAAAGGTGTAGTAGTAACACTCTCAGAGTCAAATAATGCTATAAGTTGTTGATGAGTATTTAAACCTAATGAAAAATATTCTATGTAATTGAGGTGATAGAAAGGTATTTCCAAATAGTAAAAAATGGAGAAGAATATGGTTACAAAAGCGACTAATGACATTGTTAAAGTTCTGGTTAATATCTCCTTTCCGCGTAATTTTAGAACTAACCATTTGGCCAAGGAGGAAATATATAGTATAACACCAAATAGAAGGGAAGAAATTGAATATGGTCCGAAAAAACCAGTTGAATAAATAACTATTACAATAAGACTCAAGAAAAAAAGCGGGTTTTTGGATTTTTTATTCGCAGCTAATATCATCGCCAGCATGTAGTATGGTAAAATTGCCATATACAAAGACCAAGCTTCGAAATGCCACCAAGTAACAGTTAGTGTGAAAGGATTAAAGACATAAAAGATGGTTGCACAAAAATAAGAGATAAACCTCTTGACAGAATTTTTTATTGGTTTGATCACATTAAGCAACTGAACAAAGCCATAAGTAGAAATACCAACAGTTGCCAAAATTCCTATTTTTTCAGAGAAAACTGCAGAAACATGGAATACCTGGAGAAGGTAAAAAAAAGAAACTATGTAAGAATTAAATGTCTGGAAATTTAGAAGGCTATTTCCATATTCTAAAGAATATGGGGCAAAAGGGTTATTCCCATAACTAAAGGGAAAAAGAAAAAACGAAAATGAATCCTGAGAATAAATAATTGATTTAAAGGGCAATAATATTGGGATTGCCATTGCTACAATAATAAGGGGGATAAGGACCTCCGGATTTTTTGAAATTACTGATTTACACAAATGCATAGAAATCAACCAAATAAATAGAATATTTTAACTACATTAACGCGGGCAAATTTTTTTAAGACATATAGTAAATAATATACGAAAAGTGAATATATCTTAAACTGTAGGCTATATTTTATAATTTCAGAAAACTTAATGTTAGTACTAGGTCTTAGATTTACATCGCTATGGACAAGTGTAATCAATCCCATAAGGACCAAAGAAGTCTTAAAAATGTCTGATAGCCAACCATTAGATAAATTTTCAATTCTTGGGGCGAAATGAGCATTAAATTCTTCAGTCGATTTGATCATTCCTTGTATCCTTTTTGCTGGCCAGTCCTTATAATTGCCTTCTTTAATGCGATAATTTGTTAGACCCTTTTCCAAGTAAATCAAATCACCATTTTCGCACGCTCCAGAAAGAAAAATAAAAACATCATGAGAATAGTTAATTAATTTAAGGCTGTCAAGATTTTTCGTAATGGCATCCCTTTTAATTGACATAGAGGAATTATTGAACAAAATGCGGTGTCTGAAGAGACTTCTTACAGGTATACTTTCCCCTAGTTTAATGTATTGCGGGTTCGATTTATTTGGTCTTCCCAAAGCAGGAGTTTTAAACAACATTGTTGGTTTATTCGAACCATTTCTGCTCATAAAAGGGATGGCCATATCTTTCATGAAGACTAAATCAGGAAATCTTTCAAAATATCGTTTCACATAAACCAGTTTTTCTGGGTTCCATATATCGTCATTGTCTAGGAAACATATGACATCGCCATCCGAATTCTCTAAACCAATATGAATTGCTTCTCCCCAGTGCTTCAATCCAGTTTCTATTATTTTGTGATCTATTGCATTTTGTTTTAGTATTTCCCTAATTTCAGCATTAGACTCATCAGTTAATAATATTAATTCATAAGACGTTTTATCGATATTTTGGAGAATTACTGATTCCAGTGTTTCTAGAAGAAAATCATGTTGTAAATAGTCAGTCAACAGTACTGAGATCTTCATTGTTCTATCTTTGTCAGTGAATATAGGAGAATTCTTAACCATGAGTTAGCAAGTATTCTAAAACAGGAATATGAAATTTTCTCAATACGCTATCCCAAGACCAATTTTTACGAGTAAATTCTAATACTTCCCTTTTTGAAATCTTTTCCAAATCTTTGTATCTCTTTGAAATTTCACTTATAGAACATTGGATTCCATTTATCCCATCAACAATCATATCAAAGGCGCCAGAATATATCTTGTCAAAAGCTGGCATTGAAATAACGGGAACTCCATTCGACATCGCCTCAAGAATTACTGCTGGCTGAGGGTCATTCCATTGAGAAGTGTACAGCATAGCTTTTGAATTTCTTAACTCTTTGTCTAATTCCTCCCTTGTTAAAACACCCAAATATTTAATCTGATCTCCAATATAAGGTTCTATATGTTCTTTAAAATAATATAAATCTGTAATGGGGCCAATAATCTTCAAGGGGGTGTTTGTTATTCTAGCTGCTTTAATGGCCAAATGTGGAGCTTTCATTGAATTGATAGCTCCCACAAAAATTAGGTATTCTTCTAAATTGGTGCTCTGATAGATTGTTTTGGGTATCGATATTCCATTTGGAAGGTAAAAAGATTGAAATCCTCTCTTCTGTAATAAGTTGTGTAAATTAGTATTAAGTGCCCCTAACCACATTTTTTTGCCAACCCCATTTATAATTCTGTTATATTTGTAAAATTTTGTAAAGTGTCCATTTGTCAAGCCAATGTTTCCATGTAAAATAAAAACAACAGGCCTACCACTGAAACTGTTTTTAAGAATAAGACTAGAAACAAGATCGAATGTTGGTGCGTCTGAAATAATCGGGCAATTCCAAACTTCGTTCGAGAATTGGTTAAATTCTCTTATGTATTTTAGAAAACCAAGGCTAGAGTACCACTTTAATAATTCAAGATTATTGGATGGATATTTGAATATTTTTTGAGGGTTCAATATAGATTCTGCATATTCAATCTTTTGCACATTTCCGATTAACTGAATTCTGAACCCATTTTGGTTCAAAGAATTAGCCCTTTGTAACGTTGTTTTTTCTATACCGCCATATCCATCTCTAGGAAGCTTGGACCATAAAGGAGCTAATATGCAAACTGAATTTCCCATATTCAAGTGGTGAATGAACTGATACTTGTATTTGATTTTTTGTTGATGAACTTTGCAAACGTACTTGTCTCGTCAATAAGATGTGCATTTCAAACAGATCAACGGCCATACGGATCTCAAAGATGATAGATTTAATGTGAATCAAAATTTGATAAATTTTTCTGACAAATCTACTCTAACTTTATCTTTGAAATTAACTACATAACTTAAAAATGAGTGGGAGAAGGGTCAGTATTTAGCTTCAGATTAAATTTAATAGTAAAACACATTTTTAAAAATTGAAATTACAGTACATATAATTTCTTCGCGAAAAAGAAGGCAAGTAGCAATTCTATTAAGAAAACAGGTATAACCTGGAGATAACAGGTATCATGTTTCTTTAAGAAAAGGCTCATTGGGTCTCGTAAACGAGTTCCTAAAAAGGTTTTTGGTTTTGAAAAATATGATTTTAGTTGAGATGAAATAACCTGCTTTTCTTCCCAGTGATCCACTTGATGTTGCAATCTTCTTTTGAATTTCCAAAATACATCATAATAAGATTCCATTTCAATATGGAACCTATGGGCTGTTGGAACAATTGCAAATTTATTCTTAAGATTGGACAGCAATCTAAAACCCACTTCTGTATCATAATCATATCCCCCTATATCCGTTAAGGCAGATCGGCGTATTGCAGCGCCGTTGGGAACTATAATACTGTGTGGATAAACCTCAACCCATTTCCCTATATTTATTCCTGAAGATGCGATACCTTCCCAAAGATCTCGCTCAATACAGCAGAAATAGCGTGTAACCTGCTTGTATTCACGCTTTCCTGGTACGTAAGGCATTGGAATTGTCATGCATATTTGTGAATCTTCTATCAAGGGCTTGATCATACTTTCTGCATAGTTTTCCTCCATCAGCAAATTGTCGGCATCCACAATGAATATAATGTCAGCCTTGGAGTAGTGAACTGCCAGATTTTTACCTCCTCCAAAGCTAAGTTCTGTTCTCGCTTCGTTGCACAATACAGTGCACCCATACTTTGTTGCAATGTTAACTGAATTGTCTGTTGACCCCCCATCAACTACAATAATTTGTGATTTGTAATCTTCTGGAAATTTCTGGCCTCGTATTGTCTTAATACATTCTTCCAAATAGGAATTAGAAGCCGAGTTGTACGAGGCTATTATATAATCTATACTCACCATTTTATGGGCAATACTTTAAGTGAATCACTTAATTTAAATCTTTATAATTTACCACAAAAAGACGGGCAAATAAATTTATAAGCGAATTGGAGCCAATTCACACCAGCAGGATTTGTGGTGCGTTTCTTCAATTTCTATTTATTGACAACTCTACTTCAATCTTTGTGAATCTCCAATATATGGTCATATCGATCAGGATTTTCACCATAAGATACGTGCGAAGAAGAGAATCGATGGACGGATGCGACCAGCAGTTAACGTAGCCTGTGAACGTTTTACTTTCTCTGTAGTTCAGCCTTTGAAGTTTTTAAATTCAATATCTATTCTCTTTCCCTGTAGATCAAATCGATGGTCGCTGCTACAGTATACGGCCATAAAGGTAAATTATGGCTTCGGGTGTTTAATGGTTGTATGCAGGGCAAGAAATATGACTGGCAATTAAGAAAACGGCAAATCTACTGGCCTGAGGGCATGCGATATGCGGTGCACCGAAAAGCTTTTTGCGATTCCCGGTTTTAAAGGACAAAATAAGAATTATTCAGAAATAAGTATTTACTAATAATATACATTAGTTTATAAACTCTTTACACTGTCAGGCTGTAATGAACAGAAACGCTATTGTTCTCATTCTAGCAACAATCATGGTTTTCTCATCCCTTGCAGTGGCCATGAATTCAAGCATTGC
>JAJZXP010000372.1 GCA_021806345.1 Thermoplasmata archaeon
GTGATCTGGATCCACTTCCTTCAGACAGTTTTCCAGGTTCACTCGAGTAATTCAACATGTTTGTACCTCCCGGTTTCCTTTTCTAACCATTTCTTCCTGAAATTCTCATTCAATATTGCGGATTCAAATTATTCCGGTGTCATATAATTCAATGAGGAATGTGGTCTCTTTGTATTGTAATCGGATACAGCCCATTCCATGTGCTTTCGGAAGTCCTCAAAGCTGACAAATTCCCTGGTGTATATGTAGTCATCCTTGAATCTCCCGAAGTATGATTCAATGTGGCCATCCTCCTCAGGTGTATGCGCATGTATTGTCTTATGCCTTATGCCAAGTGTTTTCAGATGCTTCTCGTATCCGGATGAAGTGAGCTGCGATCCGTTGTCCGATCTTATCCTCAGTCCTTTCACATTCATATCAGGGAACGTACCAAGGATTGCATTGTCAACAGCCTCGATCATCTCGGCTGTTCCTGGCATACAGGATACGAGATATCCCTTTATCTTCCTGGAGCAGAGATCAAGGTATGCGGTGAAATATATCCACCCCTCGCTGTCAATGTATATCTTTGTGAAATCCGTCTCCCACATGATGTTTGGTCTTGCGACAACAATTGCCCTGGGGACATGCTTCCTGTGAACCTTCTTTCTTGTGGAAATGAGATTCATGTGACGCATGTGCCTTCTTATTCTGTTCCTTCCCACCCTTATTCCGGACCGGCGGATCATTGCCGTTACCCTTCTTGTGCCGTATGACGGTCTTTCTTCCACAGTGCTGGAAATGCGTCTTTCCAGATCGGCATCGTATTGCTGTTTTCTCTTTCTGTCTTCATAGTAGATCATGGACCTTGCAATGCCTGTAAGGGAAGCTGATCTGGATTTTGAAAGGCCATTTGCAATGAGCTCAGTCATGGCTTCCCACCTCTCCTTGTGGCTTGAATTTTTTTTAGAGTTTCGTTTGCTATTGTCAGTTCCCCGATTATGCCCTTGAGTTCGTTTATCTCCTTAAGGAGGGATGCTTCAGCTGTTGATCTGCCATGATCCATTGCAGCTGTGCCTCCCGCAATGAATTCATCCCTCCATTTGTACACGGCGGATGAGGCAACGTTGTACTTCCTGCAGATCTCCGAAATGGTGGAGGAGTTTGAAAGCACTTCCATCACAATCCTTGCCTTTTCCTCCTTTGTCCGGTAAGTGCCCTTGCCTACCATACCTTCACCTCATGAACGGGAGAGAGATTGATAACTCCCCCTCCCTTGACTCTCCCTCTATATAAGTGTTTCTCCATGCTCATTCTGTCTGAATCTGATCGGATCCAGTACAATCCGGAAGGAGAGAAGGATCATCTATGGAGACCTGGATGAAGATGACATAGACACGGTGAACGTGGAGAACTTCAACGGGATTCTCAGGGAAAGGATCGGAAGACTCGTGAGGAAAACAAAATGCTTCTCAAAGAAAAAGCAGAGACTATACTGTGCTGTGATCCTGTTCCAGTTCTACTGGAATTTCATGAATGAATTCAGGAGAGGCACATCTCCTGCAATGCTTGAGAATCTTTCAGAGTCCCTGTGGCCATGGGATGATCTTTTTTATGCTAAATTAAGACACATAAATTAGGACACTACCGTTTCTTTGTAGTTGCTCTTTGTTACTTCTTGTGGATACCGTTGATGCAGTTGTTAAATGTTGCAATTATCGGTCCTATTTTGGGGATTAGTCAGAATTCTTCTGCAGCTTTATCTTTGTGGAATGAAGAAAGTTATTTCATTCCAACTCAAGGGTATAATAATTCAATAATACCATTGGGATATCCTTCCGTAGTTGGTTTTAATCTACAAAATTTGCTAGTCTATTCATTCAATGGAACCTTAAGCTCGTCACTTCGGTCCCTAGAGCTGAGCTTTATTTTTATGATTCCTACGTTTTTCTACATTAAATTAATACTTTTAGGGGTGAATTGGCGTGTTTCTAATCTGAAGAGTAACTACTAGCGTTCATCCCCTTTATATTTTCTATTCAATAATTAAAACATTTTAGAAGAGTCTTAACCGCATCGAGTTAACTTTTGTGGTAAAACTTAACGTCCTTTATATATTCAAAGGTACAATGGGTGGTCCCATCATAGCCTAAAACAATGCAAAGTGTTAAGTTTTATCAGTATCTTAACAGCATTATTGAGACCCATAGTAAGATCTTCGGAGATGTTTCAGGTTAGGATCCTCAGGCCTGTTGAGTTCGAAACGCTAAGGGATGCCATGGATCCAAACACCAGGAGGATATGCACCTCCCTGCTGTTGACGGGAATGCGATATGCTGAATTGCAGAGGTTCAGGGAGAATCCGGAATGGCTTGACGGGAAGTTCATTTATCTTCCCAAGGGATCAATGCTGAAGGTAAAGGCAAAGCAGAGGGAAAGGGCAATAAGACTGTCGGATATGGGAAAGACCCTGATACCGGATCTGTTCCAGGTGCCACACCCGTTGCCTGACCTTCCCGCCCTGGACATGAAACTGAGGAGACTCTCAAAAAGGATCCTCGATGGAGCACCCATAAACAACAAGTCTTTTAGGAAGACCTGGGAATCATGGCTTGTGTTTTACTATCCGGACAAGGCATTGCAGATAGCACTGAGCCAGGGGCACACCACCACAACGCAGTATGAGCATTACCTGAATATTCCATTTGAAGAGGATGACAGGAAAGAGATGAGGAAGTGGGTAGAAGGATGGATATAAATGGCAGTTGAATTCTGTCCAATTTAAAAGCAGTCAAGAGTTTCTATGCCAGGTGTAAGATATTTCTACATACTACTGAAATAATAAGGAAAGTATCTGTTTATGCATCAAGTCGCTCTTTTAGAATCTTTCTGTAGGTTTTATGGTCTGGCAATTTTCTTGTATCGGACAGTTCCTTTAATTTTTCTTTTTCAATTTTCAAAATATGCTTTTCATCGAGAGCTCTTGCTTTAAGAATAAGTTCAAAGTAATATGACATAGGTATAGAATCTGATACCTCTTCTTCTTTGAAAAACTTGGGAAAATCCATTATCACACCAACATAGGAATCAGTGAGAACTAAATCTCTTTGAAAAGCCACCCTATAATTTTTGAATTTATAATGAAGTTCGTTTGTTTCAACAAAAGTTAAGAGATTTTTCCCTACCTGCCAATAGGTGCTTGGGCTGATTTTGTTCTTAATCTTCCCATTTTTTAGCAAATTTTTGCATTTACTAATGAGATCGATATACTGAGAGTTGAATTTTTTTACGGAAGCAAAGTCGGTAGATGGGATCTCACCTATTATGTCTTCCATTGCTAACATCACTGAGGAATGGTTTTTACCGTTGATATCTTTAACCCATACAACTTTAACAGGAATTTTGTCCATATCACGATCACCTTCTTAGAAAGTCAAATTTGAACCACTTTCCGTGAACAGTTTCGTCAGTAATTCGCTCTGTATCTTAAATACTTCAGTTGCCGTTCTTGGTTCCGCAGCATTTGATTCTGCATATTGAATTAGCGCAGAAACTATTACACGTGCAATATTGTATCTCAGCAGTCTTCTGTCTTTAGTTCGTTCAACTTTTCTTGCAAGAGGGTGAGCTAAGTTAAGCACTACAGCTTGATTCACAACATCTACCCAACTTTCTCGAGGATCTTCTTCCAAATCCATAGGTATGATTGCTAACCCTCTCCTTTTTCTTATCACTTCTGTACCCTTCATGTTTCCGTGTTCTTTCTCAAAGTATCCGGGTCCGTCGTTCGGGCCAGCTGTTTTTACCCCATTGCCTGAATCTCTGCCCCCTTTGGTACCAGTTGTATTTTGACCCCCCTCTACTTCTTCAATGTCTTTCTCCCCTTTAGGATCTTTAATGGTTGTTGTACCTTTGAATCCCTCTGACCATGGATTCATCCATGAAAATTCTGGTAATTCCAGAATTTTGTTTAATTCTTTTGTTATGTCGATTTCTATAATTTGTCTTTCTTCATCAACTGGTTCAGATTCTTGCAGCAAGTTATTTTCTTTTGCCCAAAGATATAATCGCCTCCGTGCCTCAGTAAATACCTGATTTCGCAAAGGAGTCTTTCTAAAATCTTCTTTGTTTGATGTCAACAAATCTGATATTTCATCGGCTTCCACAATACAGATTAATCTATCTTTATACTCCATTTTGACGTCCCAAAAGAAATCAGGAATCTCGTGTTTGACCCTTTTACCATAAGCTAAATACAAGATATTTAGCATGTCATTTGGCAGGTCTTCATCTGCTAGCCATATGTGAACGGGGAATCGGTGCTTATTGATTTCAAATATCTCATTTTCTTCCACCGTTAATTTTGGTTTCCACGGTTTAATTTCCTCATCATTTACTAATATTTTTAAGCCTTTGATTAAATTCCAGTTATACCAGTATCTAATATAATCCACAATTTTATCTTTGAGCTCTCTAAAATCATCTGGTGAGAGCGTAACCATATAGCTAGTTCCTTGCGACGTAATTGTTGGAGTTTCTTTCTTGTAAAGTAATTTGTTACCTTCCCTATACATTACCGACTTAAGGGGACCATCTTTACCAAAGGTTTCGGTAATAACTGATGCGCCTTCCCAAGATGCCAAATATATTTTAGCACCAACACCTGCAAATCCTATTCCCTTTGATTTATCTTTACTGGAGAGCGCAATTGTATGGTAATTCTCGAAGGTGCTAGAATCCATTCCTTTTCCATTATCCACCAATTTGTAAGTGTTCTCATGATCGTCTAGATATATACTTAGTTGTGTTGCCCCTATATCTATTGAGTTGGCGATACTTTCCACTAATACTACTTCTGATGGTTGCTGTTCGTACATGCCTAGAAAGTCTTCTAGGGCATGTAGCAGATTCACTTTCAGTTCCATTGCGGTCATTTAAACACTCACCAGTCCTGCACATGCATATAAGTCAATGATTTTGAAACACAATACAGCATGCACTTAAAATTATTGAAAAAATATATGGAATTTCTCATAGGATAGAAAAAAATGCGTTCCAAAAGAATTACCCTTTGCATACGGGCGTTGTTGAAATTCACTTATCTTTCCTCCTGGTCAAGTTCATCTATGATATCCCTATAGATCTCTGTGAATGCTTTTTTCCCACCTCCGAATTTTGAGGCGGAGCCATTCTGTGCATTCCAGAATGAATCACTAAAGTGCTCATTCATAGTAGATAGTACCTTGAGGAATTGCTCCTTTGTTGGTAAGTTTCCAAGGTTTCTCTTTCTGGTTAGCAACAATGGCAAAAAGAGATGCAGTGAATAGACTCCCGACGTTTTCATCAGGAGATAGTTACCCCAGTCATCATAAGATTCAGGACATAATTCCGTAATCGCTGACCAATAGTTATTGATTAGTTCTATTACATTACCCATGGTTAGACCAGCATTCTGGGCAAAATCCAAAACTGGACCCAGGGAGTCAGTGAATGAACCCTGTGACATTGGTGCTTCATCGTGCCCATTTGGCGGAATTATTAAATTCTTCCACGGCCCTGATTTGTAGAGTTGTTCGGAAATATATATTTCATACGGAACGTAATCCTTCTTTTTCAAATCCATGGGAAGTTTAGTATTAGGTCCTATTGGTCCTTTCTCTACTTGTTTTACTTTGTATATGTACTGATGCGCAAGATCTGTTCTCGGCCTTTTTAACTGAGTGTTTATAGTATAGAACTGCATCGCCTCTTCGAGCCTTTGATCTTCTGGACTCTTGTCTGGACTCCAAATTAACAAGGAAATCGGAACGTCAAAATCTTCACTTTCTTCCAATAGCCCCATTTTATATGCTTCACTGAAGCCAACTGTCCTGTGTTGTCCATCTACAATGTACAGTGGTGCCCCATCAGGTAAGGAAATATTTCCTTCTTTTACAACGGGCTCGAAATTTTGCCTTAAATATATTAGTATATTTGTTGGTGAAATACCATTTTCATTATCTGCTATAAAACGTGCGAATTTCCTTGCCCTGGTAATCGAGTGTTCTCTTTGGTAGCCATCGGGATTTGAGATTGAGTATTCATCAATCTTTAAGCTTCCGTTTTCATACAGTTCTGCTAAATTTCTAGCACTAACGAATCCAGTTATTATTTTTCTTCCATGCTGAGTGCCCACGGCACCTTTTATCAATAGAGTCATTTCTATCAATTCTATAATCTAAAATCATATTTAAGTGTTTGGTTTTATAATTTAGATGTGCAATTTTGATTTAATGTTTTGATATACACACATAATCTAAAAAGGTACATCATGAATATAGGGCCCAGTTCGTGCGGATGTCTGCAAATTCTAATTTTGGAATCTGATTCTTAGATAAATCTAAAATTGGAGGGTATAATGAGTCTATCTGGTTTGGAGCATTTGTGAAAGGACCCAAGAAAACTTAGTATCTATGATAAATCAAGAAGGTAGGGAAAATTGTTACTTCCGAGGTTTTTTCATTACAACAATGTGTTCATTTAGCATCGTACTGCTAGTTTCTCCAGCAATATTCGTGGGGCTGTTCTTCATAGGCATTCTCTTGTTCGGTATTTCTCGAATGTGTGTGGCAACATATTCAAAACCATTGGCGTCAAAGAAATCCGTTATTGCAATGGAGGTTGGCAGCAAAACCGAGTTTACGGTTCTGTTTCCCACTACGTAGCAGGCATAGCCGCCTTTTCTTATCAACTTAGATACGTTCTTAATTGATGAATAGAGATCCGAATAAAATGAGGCGACTTCCAAGGCCCTTTTCGGGTTCTTCTCATAAATGATGCTTATTGCCGCATTGAGTTCCACAGAGGGAAGTTCTGGCATTTCCTTGAGTACCTTTCCTCCCATGAGCTTGTTATCAATATTTTCTCCATTAATTAAAGACAGCCACTCTGATGAAAGCCTTGAATACTGGCCATATGCAACGGTTGTATGAGAATCTCCGTAAGGTGGAGATGTTACAACAATGTCAATCGACTCTTCAGGCAGTTCTTTGCATGGAATATCATATACCGAATTCAAGCCAAGGATTGTTGCTTTAGGGTGCTTTTCCAACTTTTTCATCATCTCATTAAACTGGGCATATCCCCTAAAATTTCTTTCGAGTTTTGACAGCATTATCTTGTATGGATCTGGGGAATGTGTCTTCAGCTTGTCTGGTGCATACCTGAATAATTTAAATTCACCTTTCCTAGTGTTTGAACTTTCCCTTACTGTCTCACTGAATGCAACTTGGAAAAATCTGCGGATATGTGAATCCTGAATGTTGTCTATATAGTGCCTAATCTTCCCAAGCGGTTCTAGAACCTGGCTTTTGAACCATGTTTCAACATTTCTAATCTCAGGAATATTCAGTTTCAAATCCTTGCGGTAAATATTCACTTGGAAATTTGCGATTTCATTTGATAGATCATCAGAATTTATTGAGTAGTCGGTTTTAGACTCAGCTATAAGCCTTGCCAATGGATTAATATCGGTGCCAAAAACATCTAAGCCTTCCAAAAGCCCTTCCACGAGTGATGAGCCGGTACCACAGTATGGGTCATAGAGTGTCTTAGCTGACTGGCCATATTTGGTTATCAATTTCCTTGCAACCTGCGGTATCATCCTCGCAGGATAGTCATGATATACGTGGGTGTAATCCCTTGTTGAGGATCCGTTGAAGGTCCATTCATCCACTTCTGATTTCATCATACTATCGTCTCAATTCTCCTGAACAGTTCTGGTAGGTCTCTTTCATACACCCTGAAGCCAGTGCCATGATTCCTTGCATGGGATACGGCATCATGAAGCCTAAGGTCTATGAGTATGACTTCATTATTGATTTGTTCCCTTATAATAGATGCGGAGGTATCCTCCAACAATTTTGCAGTATAAAAATGGAACCACTCTTCGTCTCCCCTATATTCAGTCTTAGCGTATGCCAATATTAAAGCAGGGATTTTCCTATTAAACTGCTCTTCTAGGTCATTGAATTTCCATTTAACTAAGACATTTCCGTCAAAATGCCTCACAGAAACAGATTCATCATCCGTATGGAGAAAGAGACCAGCACTATTTGGCCTGAATGACATGGTAAAGTAGAGCCCTAACCTTCCATTTTCGTCTGGAGTGCCATACCTTCTCACCGCCTCCAATGGATCCATTACCCATGCCCATCTATTGAAAGTAAACAGCGTAATCAAATTTGGCGAATCATCCCGATGCGCTTTAAGCTCTATCTGGCCTAAGTCCGGCAGATACAAATTATTCTCCTCTATGCCCAAATAAGTTTCTAAGGTTTTGCCTACACCAGTTGGGCCACTTCTAAGGGATTTTACATATCCCCTATCCCTTAAGGCTGTGAATCTTTCAATGAACTCATCTAATTCCATTTAGATTTCAACTGCATTAGAGAAGGCAGGGCATAAATCTGTCGATCCTTTGGTCATTCGCTATTTCATATAAGAATCGTGCTTAAAAATCCCTTATGTCATATAAGCTATCTTTGAAGGAAAGATTATTGTAGCAACGCGATTGACCACCAATGGAGGACCAAGATTACGCTCTGAAGAAAGAGTTTGTTGAGCAGCTGCTATTATCTAATAAGAACTTCTTCACAGGAATCACTTTAGAATTCAAAATTTTCAGATACACTTCGTTTATTGCAGTATACACCTTTACAATTCAGATAATGCTTTTGCTAATTCAATACTTTAATGGCGATGGCTTCCTTGATTATATTCAGATAGTTTCTTTTTTCTTTGGATCTTTGGGACTGGTTTTCCTTTTGATTCTTTATTTTGGAGTGAACAAAATAATAAGCCTCTCGACTTCATCGAAAAAAGAATACCTAAGAAGCTATTCATGTGAAACTTGCAATTTCCATTCATTCTCAAATGGAAATTCAACTTTTCATGCCATTTCAAATCCAAATCACTTAGTAAAGGAACATATTATCTTGCAGCACTCAAAGTTTCAGAATTTATCTAATAGTACATGGGCTGTGTTTAAAAAACGATCTATAAAAATGAAAGAAACCAAGAAGAGTGGTGCGGAAGACTATGGGGAAATAATTACCGACTCAGAACAAAGAGTGTTTATTAGAAAAGAACCAGTGAATATTAAACCATTTATATCTTTTATTTTAATGCTTATTGGGTTTTATATTTTAGATTATGTATTATTCCGCGCTAACCATACAATCCTTTTGTTATGGTTCATCATGACCGTTGTTTCAGTTACTTTATCATATATAATCATCAGATTCACAGTAGGAGAGGAATTGGTTGAAAAAGATGACATCTTTGTATACATGATGATAATGAGATTGACCAAACAAAGCCCCGACAAAACTCCTGAAGTAGATTATAAACTGTATACATGTGGTATAGAATATTGGAATAACATCAAGAAGGGAAGATTGGGCGACCCAATAAACACACCAAGAGGACCATTATATCTCTTAGAAAATATGGTATGGAACAAATTCGGCGAACTAATTGAAGTAAACTTCGATAATTCATCGAGTTCCTAAGATAAAAATCTAAAACTAAATTTTTGACAAGCGAGTTCCCGGTGAAAACCTGTCAGAGACCAAATATATCAGCTTCCTTCCAGAGAGGTCTGTGAATGCAAGTTCATCTTTCCGGAGCATTTTAGAACTATATGCGGGACTCATTTAAATTTATTTGATAGGTCCTTAAGAACAGCTCTCTCAATTGGACTTACATTAAGACTTCAATCTCATTGGTCTACCCTAGAAAGGAAAATTTTTCTAATTCTGAAGGGTTAAGATTTATGGCGGAAAAAACATGCTTCGGAAAATTTGTTGAGTTGATCCCATCAATACTCGAAAAAGAACCTATGACAACACCAGATCTGTATGAACCAATAAAAAACGTTCTGCCAGAGTGCATTACTGAACAGAAATGCACCCATGGAAATGACAGTAGTGAAAGAAATCAATACGAATGGCAACACTCAGTCAGGAGGGCGCAGTATGAACTGAAAAGAAGAGAGGTGATTGAACTGTTTCATCATGTCTGGTATGTACCTAATAATCCAGGATCAAAAGATGAAGCAGAGGAGAGGGAAGCCGAGTTAATTTATGAAAAACAGGATCATGCGAATATCAGAGAAGAGTTAAAATCGTTAACTCCAAAAGCAGCAGAATATGAGGAGATAAACGGCATACGATTAAAGAGGGATAATGCAACAATTGCCAAACTGAAAATCTTAAGAGAATTCAGATGCCAGATATGCGGAACAAGAATAGAGAAGATTGACGGCACATTTTATGCTGAAGGAGCGCACATAAAGCCTAAGAGAGAAGGCTACCCTGAAACACCGGATAACATCTTAATCCTGTGCCCTAATCATCACAAGGAATTTGACCTTGGAAAAAGAGAGGTTTTAGAACATAATTCAGAATATGTGAGATTCTTACTAAACGGAAAAGAGTACAGAATTTCTTTAGTGATCTAAAGCTGAGGAATCAATCCCTTTGAAATCATCAAAATTGCGTGAAAGTCAAAATTTAGCAAGGAATTGAACGACAAGAAACCTTTATTATTTAACTCTAAATAGTAGAATTTAATCCCTGACTAGACCGTTGAATAACTTTTAGGCATCTAAGAAATACCGATTTATGTCGCAATTACTTGATGTCGCCCATGTGTCAAAGAAGGGAGTTTCGATGAGAATGACGCTGCCCAGGATAATACGTGAAAGGCTTAAAATCAAAGATGGGGACATCCTGGGATTTTACGAAGAAGCATGGCAAATCATAATTAAGAAGATTGATTGAAAACCCTTCTTTCCGGCATTGATTCTCATTACATGATTTCAATGTCCCTGATGAATTCAAAGTCAATCAGGAGGCATGGATGATCCCTAGTTTTCACCATGACAACCGTGCCAGAGTAAGAGAGGAATATGGCATTAAAAGGTTCCTTTAGCTCCAGCGGAATATCCGGGCCATGCCCAGGGCAGGGAAGACCTATTGCAGTATAGTCAAATACCTAACCTTTGATACTTATTGTATTCTTTCGGGATAAACTTTCTGATCCATCCCATCGAATATGAGTTGAACATGGAGATCTCCCCGAAAGTGCTTTGAACCACTGCCTTCAGGTGCATCTCCGATGCGATCAACGTTCTGGAGACCATACGCTTGACACTCTTCCACAGGAATTCGATCGGATTCAGATCCGGAGAGTATGGTGGGAGATACACCAACCTGATGTGTAACT
>JAJZXP010000098.1 GCA_021806345.1 Thermoplasmata archaeon
TAACTTCGGTAGAGAATCCAGTGCAACCTTAACAGTTAAAAAGCTCTCTGAGGCAGTAGAATTCATAAAGGAATTCGTTGGGGACTCGTAGATTCAGCTTTCTTCCTCCTCGATAAAATCACTGAAAATAATCATGTGTTCCCTGGACACATTGAACTTTATGTCTCCATGTAACTTGCTCAGATGATCCCTCTCCGTATAGCACCTTATTTTTTCATCGTTGAACATGAAGCTGATCATTCTTCTGGAACCCATGAACTGGTTTTCAACCACCTTCCCGGTAAATTCTCCATTCAGATCAGGTAGAATATCCTCATATCTTAAACCAGCATTGTTGGTAAATTGCTCACCATAAAAAAGGGTAGCAGTGGATGGTTTTAAAATATTAACCTCACCCACAAAACCGGATACAAACCTTGTTTTGGGCTTTCTATACAGTTCCTCTGGTATGCCCGTTTGTTCAACTTTTCCCCTGTGAATAATGACCATTTGATCCCCCAACGCCATTCCTTCTGCCTGATCGTGAGTCACGTGAATAGCGGTAAGTTCAAATTCTCTCTGTATCTTTTTCAGGTAATCTCTAAGATCCACTCTCACCTTTGCATCCAGATTGGAAAGCGGTTCATCTAGGAGAAGAATTCTTGGCCGTTTTATAACCGCTCTTGCAAGAGCTACCCTCTGCTGCTGGCCACCACTTAACTGCTTGGGAAGTTTTTCCATCTTGTCATTAAGTCCCATAATTTGACTTATTTCTTCGATTTTTTTATCAATTTCCCCGGGGCTCAATTTTGCCTGAATTAAAGGAGTTGCAATATTCTGGTACACAGATAAATGTGGATATAAAGCATAATTTTGAAAGACCAGTCCAATACTTCTCTTCCATGGCGGTTCCCTAAGAATATTCATGCCATCTACAGTCATCTCCCCTTCATCAGCACTTTCCAGTCCTGCTACTATTCTGAGAAATGTTGTTTTTCCTGATCCTGAGGGTCCAAGAACAGTGAGATAACTTTTTTCGCTGAATGTCAACTCAGGTATGTCAAGTGCCCTAAAATTCCCGAAGTTTTTCTTAAGATTCTTTATCATGATTTCTGTCAATTTACACTACCTCCGGTTCTCCACAATTTATCAATCTTGTTCCTTACTATTATGACAAGAATTAATGATGGTATAATACTGATTATGCTTGTTGCAGCAAGTAAACCATACTTAAATGCCTCATGACCGACTGTCGATCCTATAAGTATGGTTATTGTCTGTGCTCCTGAAGGGTAATATATGCTCAAGTTGAATGGCGAATAAGTGAGAGCCAGGGGGAAAATCAGTGCTCCCCATGCCAAAACGAAAGCATACAAAAACGTCACATACATTCCATCGTAGCTTAAAGGAATTATTATTCGCCTCAATGTTCTGAAAAGATTCATACCATCCATATTTGCCGCCTCCTCAACGTGATTTGGAAAATTCTGGTAGAAATTGTACAGCATCCAAATGGAAAGGGGCAGTATGAAGACTGGATATGATATTATCAATCCTGTCATCTGATTGAGCTGACCTAAATTTCCAATTATGTTGTGCATGGGTATTAGGAAGATTATGGTGGGAAGGGAATAAATAAATAGAACTGTCCCAATGAGTTTCAGCCCACCAAGCTTGTATCTTGCAGCAGAGTACGCTACAGGAAGGCCTATGATTACCACAAGAGCAGAGGCAACAAGGGAAGCCAGCAGGCTCGATATAAAGTATGGACCGCCAATTGTTAATGCCTGTGAATAATTCGTACCGGTCAATATTTTTGGATAGAATATTGGGGGGATCCTGATTATTTCGGAAAGGGGCCTTACAGAGTCAATTCCAAGGAAGACAATCGGGCCAATGAGGAAGATAATAAAAAGACCCATTATGATCCAGAGTAAAATTTCTGGCATTTCCCTATTAGGAAATATCTTCATACCTATTCCCCATGTTTTTGAGGTTTTAGCCTTGTTTCCTCTCAATGTAAGATATACAAACGCAATTGTAAACAATGAGGATAAAACAGAAACTATTATAATTATTACAGCCGCAAGTCCAATATCTGAATAATAATTCTGATATGCAAAATAAGAGAGATCATTGATAGCGAAAGGTGTGGAATCGGATTGGAGAACATAAATTGGGTCAAAGGTAAAAGAACCGTACATCAGCATAAGAACGAAGGCGGAAAGAATGTTGGATTTAATGTAGGGGATATCAATGTTGAGCAATTTCCTTGCACCCCTCACTCCATCCATTTGAGATGCCTCTTCCAGAGCTGGAGGTATAGATTTCATTCCGGAGTATATGATAAGCGTGGCCAGAGGGAGGCTGGACCAAACGTCCACAAGAACGACACTCCATGCTGAATGAAATATGTCAAATTTTCCAAAATAGTACGGCACTCCATATGAAGGATTGAACAAAAGCAGCCATATATTGGCAGAGGTCACCTGTGGGATGAATGAGGGAAGTAAAATCAACGGAATCAAGTAAGGTTTGTTAAGTCTTTTTAAAAATGCCGCCAGAGGAATGGCCAGGCCTATATCAATTATGGGCACAAATAGTGTATAAATTATAGTATTGTCTATAAGCTCATATATATGGGGAATGGAAAAAAGAATCTCGTAATTCTTGAGCCCAACAAATGATCCTATCCCAGTAAATGAAAATGTTTCGAAAGAAATTATGACGTTATCAAAAATTGGATACAATACAAAAATAATAAAATAAATTAAGGCAGGCATTGTCACAATCAATGCCTGTTTTTTAATTGATGATTTTAACATCTCACAACTGTATGTTTTGGTTCTTTAATTCTGTTTCCCATTCATTTGCTGCAGTGCTTAAAGCCAGTGATGCTGTGGTTTTTCCAGTCAAATATTTGTATACCTGGTCATTGAAGTCAGGAATAAGAGTTGAGAAAAGCGGGGATGCTTTAAGAAATATTTCAGTGTAATTCTTCTGAATAACGATTGTCTTTGAATAATTGTTTAGTGAGGATAACCAACTGAAGTTTGCAAGTGCAGCGGCTTCAGACAACCCGGTGTATGTTGATGGGACGTATGAATAATTGTTAATTCCCATGGAGAATTCCGATGAAGATGAGGCAAATTGCAGGAACTGAAGGTCCAAAGTTATGTTTGTGCTGTAAGGGTTCACTCCAAGGAAAGTAGGAGAGTATCCAGTATAGTTTCCTGGTAGAAGTGAAATTCCGAGATTATTCTTTACCTGTGAAGTCGAATTTTCATATGTCGGAATAAAGCTGGACCATGCCAGACCCATTGCATAATCCCCTGTACCGAAGTAGAGTTCCTGCTGGCTGTAGCCTATAGGCTGGGTTGCTGGATTTGGTTCATACTGTGTTAAATTCTTATACATCTCCAGAGCCTGAACACCGTAACTGTTGTTGTAAGAAACATTTACATGACCTTTGTTTAAGCCAAAGTAAGTCCAGTAGTTGGGGGAACTGTTATTCAATATTCCAGTCGCTTTCTGTCCTGCTCCATAAGGATAAAAGAGATTGTAAAAAGTATCAATAATTGAATGAGATGAACTGTCTGGCATCATCAGAGCGTATTTGTTGTTGCTTCCGTCAAATTGCGTGTTTTTGGAGATATAATTTGCCACGTCATTTAGTTCTGTCCAGTTCTTTAAAAACTTTGGGTTCATGTTAAAGTGGTACAGTGAATAGAATCCGTTCTGAAGAGTCTTATTGGCAAACACGCTTTCGTTGTATACCAATATATATCCAAGAACCGTGTGAATCGGGATACCTATGAAATTATATCCATTCGCTGTGCCATTAGGAGCATAGGAACCAGATGCCAGATCACCAGATATAAAGTTGGTGGCATCTATATATTTTTGACCTAGAGTGCTGTTTAAGTTGTACAAATATGGAGCAAGGTCTGGAGCCTGCGATGCATAGTACATGAAAATACTGGGAGTTGAGGTCTTGCCCTGTAGTGTTGAGGAAGCGGTTGTGACCATATTGCTGTAACCAACCGAGTCTATCTTGACTGCCACATTTGGATGACTTTTCTCAAACTGTTTTCCTACGGCGTTAAGGTAGGAACAGGTCATACTCCCGCTGTCCACCATAATAACCAGGGACTGCTTCTGAGCTGGTCTTTCATATACAATAATGCCTGCGGCCGCAATTATTACAATAACTACAATTACAAGCGCGATCAAACCCATCTTACTATTTTTTCCAGATTTTTTTTGCATTTGAACTTCAACTAAGAATTACGTATGATAATTAATCCTTTCCTATTGAATATATATAACTTGAAAACGTCATAAAATTAAAGGTTTTTATTATATTTATCTAATCAAATTAAAAATGGAAAAATAAACGCATATAATATATTTATGAGAGATGGATATTACATATTTTCATATTATTGATTCCAGAATTCAGTTTAAAATAGAATCTGCATTTACCTGATTCTTGAAAATTGAATCGCAGTAAACGCATTAGGGCGATAATAAACCAAACTAACTTTTTAATAGAAAGATATGATAAAAGAGTTGTGAACAAATGAAAGGCGGAAGAGAAGTATATATGGTTTCTGGTGGAGTAACTAAGTTTTCCAAGTCAAATCCCGCAATGGACTTCAGGTTAAGAACGAAGAAATCATTTGACTACGCATTAAATGATATTGGCATTGGTGTAAAGGATATTGACGGCTCAGTGGCTTCATATTTTTCGGACCATTTCCAGAGGCAATTAATGTCAGGAATAATGGCACAGGATTATTTGGCGCTTACACCAAAACCCAGTAAAAGAGTAGAAGGAGGAGGTGCAACAGGTGGACTGGCATTTCAAACTGGAGTTGAGGAAGTTGCATCAGGTAGGATGGATGTGTGCGCTGTTTATGGCTTTGAAACCATGTCACATGTGAATACATGGAAGGGAAATGAATTCATAGCGCTTGCGAGTGATACAAACTTTGATTATCCAGTCGGAGGATTCTATACAGGTTACTATGCAATGATGGCAGTAAGGCATATGCACGAATTTGGAACCACGGTAGAGCAATTAGCAAAAGTATCAGTCAAAAATCATGGAAATGCTATCCACAACCCGTATTCGCAAAGTCCAATGAAGATCACGGTTCAGGATGTTAGAAACTCGCAGATGGTATCGTATCCTCTAACCAGACTTGATGTATGTACTATGTCGGATGGGGCAGCTGTCGCCATACTTGCATCAGAGGAAAAGGCATTCGAAATGACAGATCATCCCGTTAAAATATCAGGCATTGGAACAGGTACAGACACCATGAGACTTTCGGACAGACCGATGCTGAAAGTACCTCTACTGCCAAATGAGAAAGAAAGTGATTATAAGAATTTGAAGTATCCGGGTGTGCATTCTTTCCGCGCAGGAAGATCGGCAGCAATGGAAGCTTACAAAAATGCAGGAATTACGGATCCATTGGAAGAATTGGACTTAATCGAACTTCATGATGCATACACATCATCTGAAATTCAAACGTATGAGGATCTTGGTCTCTGCAAATATGGGGAAGGAGGTCTTTTTGTTGAAGAAGGAAAAGCCGATCTGAACGGAAAAGTAGCAGTAAACCCATCAGGTGGATTACTTGCATCCGGTCATCCAGTTGGTGCAACAGGCATCATGCAATCGGTGTTTATGTTCTGGCAGCTTCAACACAGTATTAAGAAGCATTTCAAGGACGATACCCTGCAGGTAAAAAATGCCAAAAAGGGATTAATACACAGTCATGCGGGAACGGGAACTTATGTGACGGTTTCCATCATGGAGGCGGTAAAATGACAATTGATTATGATGCGAAGATGCCAGAGACTCAAGAAGGCACTGAAGTGTATAATACAGATCCACTCATAGTGAAATCTCATTATGAAATAGACTATGTCCACAGCTATGCACAGGATTCAGAATTCTTCAGGGCACTGGGAAAGAAGAAACTTATGGGTAGCAAGTGCAAGAGTTGTGGATATGTTTACGCAACCCCTAGGGGGCACTGCATGATATGTGGATCTGAAACTGAATGGCATGAATTGCCAAATGAAGGCAGGATACACACTTTCACAACCTGTTATTTTGGTAGCGAGGCATTCCTCCCTGAAACACCTTTTAATCTAATTATGGTGGAATTCGAAGGAGTTGACTCGCTATTCATGGCAAGATTAATAGGAGCATCTCAAGAGGACTTAAGAATAGGTATGAAAGTAAAAGCTAGATTCAAGAGAAATCTGACATTCAGCCCAACAGATGTATACTTCGTCCCTGCAAAGGATTAATATGGTTAGTCAACCATTTTCAAATTACGATAAACAGGTTTTTATCCTGAATATTGAGAATCCAATTGACAGGGGTGCACTATTATCCCGTTACAGCAGAACATCGAACCTTGACATCAGGGAACTTTACAGGAAGGAATTTGAAAGCAACCCAAACAGGGGAAAGGATTTTTACGAAAGGGTATTCCTTGAGTATGGGGATGAATCTGTGGCAGAGCTTGTCACTGCACAACTTGCAATTCAGGATGTATCAAACATACTTTCTAAGATAATTGAGGAATCAAGGATAGGTCTATCATTCTTGGAAAAATCTTCTCGATATGTAAGTTATGATAAGTTAAGAAATGGCAAGTACCTATACCTGCCAATCGAAAAAACTGGAATTGATCTCTCATTCGAAAGTAAATATAATGATATCATGGATAAACTGTTCCATCTCTACTCCTCCTGGATAAATCCAGTGAGGGAGCAACTCAAAAAAGACATGCCAAAGGAATCCTTCAATGGCGAATGGGACAAGGAAAAGGAAAAGGCTTATGAGACAGCAATAAGATCAAGGGCATTCGATGATGTTCGCGCCATTCTACCAGCTTCAACTCTCACCAATATAGGTATTTCAGGGAATCTAAGATCATTTATTTACCTGATTCAAAGACTTAACTCTTCAAATGAAGTCGAGGCAAAGGAAATTGGAAGAGCTTTGTATGAGGAGCTGCTACAGCAGTTTCCGGAATTGATCAGATCTGCATCAAGCAAATATTCGGGACAAAACGAGGAATATATGGGTAAAATTAAAACTACTTGTATTCCCAAAGAATCCATCTTGGAAACGGGAAAGAATAGGGTAAAACTACTTTCAACTAATGCAACCGATGTTCAATCAATCAAAAACTTATTTCAGTTCAGAAATAATGAATTTTCTTCACTGGAAGAAATGTACAATTTCTACGGAAAACTGAGAAACAGCAGGCGAAATAAGTTACCAAGAGAATTTGAGCATATCTGGGCGCAGTATGAGATTGTAACAAATTATGGGGCCTTCAGGGAGTTTCAAAGGCATAGGTTCATGTCTATAATCAGACCAAATCTTGACTTATCACTTGGATATCATATTCCTGAATATATTGCAAAAACTGAAGGCTTGATGTTATCTTATCGTGAAATTATGCATGAAATCAAAGAATTTTACGATGAAATTAAAATCAAGAGTGGAAGTAATGCTGCACAGTATATACTACCCATGGGAACACTTTACAAAATGGTTGTAAGTACAAATTTGAGGGAACTGGTTTATTTCTCGGAACTTCGGTCAACACCACAGTCCCATCCGGATTTAAGGGAATTATCAATAGGTATGGTCCAGCACTTTCTAGATAAGGTGCCAGAGTCCTCCAGCATTTTCAATTTTGTCGATAGAAATCTATATACTCTGGGCAGGTTTGATCAGGAATACAGAAAGGAGAAAAAATTGCAAAACCTGAACGGAGTTGAATGATTTTATAAATTCCATAGATTTCGGAATCAGATTGCAACAGAGGGATGTGTGCATTAAGTAGGGACTGTCATTCTCAAAAGAAACAAAACATTTATATTGAAGAACAAATTTACCAATGGATTAAAGGGGTAAAAATATGATAAATGGACAGATGCCTATATTTATACTAAAGGAAGGAACGAACAGAGAACAGGGAAGAACGGCCCAAAGAAATAATATTGAAGCGGCCAAGGCTATTGCTGAAGCAGTTAGAACCACTCTCGGTCCAAAGGGAATGGACAAAATGCTGGTTGACTCAATTGGTGACATAATAATCTCCAATGATGGTGCAACAATCCTGAAGGAAATGGATGTAGATCATCCAACTGCTAAGATGATCGTTGAAGTCGCAAAATCTCAGGATACTGCAGTCGGGGACGGAACTACTACTGCGGTGGTACTTGCAGGCGAGTTTCTAAAACAGGCAGAAGAGCTTCTTGAACAGGGAGTTCACCCAACAGTCATAGCGAACGGATACAGGCTCGCAGTTAACCAGACCAAAAAAGAGCTTGAAACCATCGCAAAGGAAGTCAAGGATGATAAATCACTTGAACAGGTAGCAAGAACAGCACTTTCAGGAAAGAATATCGGGCTGGGAGGAGACCTTCTTTACAAGTTAATAGTAAGGGCAGTCAACTCAGTAGCTGAAGAAAAGAATGGAAAGACAATAGTAGAACCATCAAGTATCAAGATTGACAAAAAGAGCGGAGGAAATGTTAACGAAACGGAACTTATAACCGGTCTTATCATAGACAAAGAAAAAGTCCACGCCAAAATGCCCTCCGAAGTTAAGAATGCAAAGATTGCATTGGTTGATTCAGCTCTCGAAATTAAGAAAACTGAAATCGAAGCAAAAGTGCAAATATCAGATCCTTCAAAAATTCAGGATTTCCTGAACCAGGAAGTCGAAACCTTCAAGAATATGGTAGAAAAAGTGAAGAAGAGCGGAGCAAATGTTGTCCTATGCCAGAAGGGAATTGATGATATTGCCCAGCACTACTTAGCAAAAGAGGGAATATACGCAGTTAGAAGAGTCAAAAAGAGTGATATGGAGAAACTTGCAAAAGCAACCGGAGCCTCAATAGTAACAAATCTTGACGATCTTTCAACCAAGCTTCTTGGAAAGGCCGAAAAGGTTGAAGAGAGAAAAATTGGAGACGACAGAATGACGTTCGTTACTGGATGTGAAAACCCAAAGGCTGTGAGCATTCTCATCAGAGGCGGAACAGAACACGTAATCTCAGAAATAGAGAGAGCTTTAAACGATGCCATAAGGGTAGTTGCCATAACCAAAGAAGATGGAAAAGTCCTGCCAGGCGGAGGAGCAGTAGAATCTGAGCTTTCATTGAGAATAAGATCATACGCAGCATCTGTTGGAGGAAGAGAACAGCTTGCAATTGATGCCTTCGCCAGAGCTCTTGAAGTAATTCCCAGAACACTCGCAGAAAATGCAGGAATGGACCCAATCAACACTCTCATACAACTTAAGGCAGAGCACGAAAAGAAGAACAAGAATTTCGGAATAAGTTTCTCGGACAACAAAGTTGCAGATATGCTGAAGGTTGGAGTATATGACCCATTAAAAGTTAAAAGACACGCACTGGAAAGCGCAGTAGAGGTTGCAACTATGATTCTGAGAATCGATGATGTTGTTGCCAGCAAAAAGAGTGCGCCATCTCCGGGAGGAGCCGGTGGAATGGGAGGCATGGGCGGTATGGGTGGAATGCCGCCATACTGAACAAATTTCCTTTTATAGTGTAAAATATTATTTATTCTTTTAAGTAATCCCCATTCGGTGAAACATTGAATCTTTATGAGTATATGGGGAAGCAAATATTTCGGTCATACGGTATACCTGTCCCCGACAGTTATTTGGTAGAAAGGCAAGAAGACGTTAAGAAATACGAAAATCCCGTTGTTGTCAAATCGCAAATCCTTCTTGGAGGAAGGGGCAAATCCGGTGGAATAAAGTTTGCAAAATCACAATCAGAACTGGATGACTCAGTAAGAGAATTATTGGGATCAAAAATTCGAGGACTCAGTGTAACAAAGGTACTGATAGAACAGATGATCCATATAAAAAAGGAAATGTACGTCAGTATTGCGCTCGATAGAACCGCAAAGCAACCTCTTCTCATTGCAACTTCGAAAGGAGGTGTTGAGATAGAGACTGTTCCCCACGATCAATTATTTACCAGGCATATTGACCCGATTCTTGGATATTCCGATTTCATTGGAAGAGAAGCGTCAGCATTTATGGATCTTGAAACTGGGATATCAAAACAATTCTTACCACTCCTGAAAACGCTTTACAAGATTTGGGATGAAGAGGACTGCGAACTTGTTGAAATTAATCCACTAGTAATTACCGAGGAAGGCAAGCTCATCGCAGCGGATTCAAAGGTAGTTCTGGATGGGGATTCATTGTACAGACACAAGGAACTGGAAGTTGTAGATCCTGAAAAAACTCCACTTGAACTGGAAGCACAGTCTAAGGGATATGCATTCATAGAGTTAGATGGAAATATTGGGGTGATAGCAAATGGTGCAGGTCTTACAATGGCGACACTGGATGCTCTGACACTGCATAAGGGTAAACCCAGAAACTTTTTGGATTTGGGTGGAACAGACAATTCCGAAATCGTTTCAAATGCATTTGATCTTGTGTTGAAGGCAAATCCGAAGGCCATACTTGTTAATATTTTCGGGGGAGTCACGAAATGTGATACTGTTGCCACAGGGATTGTTCTTGCAAAGGACAAGCTAAATATCAAGCAACCAATTGTTGTAAGATTGAGCGGAATAAGAGATGATGAGGGAAGGAAGATTCTGAAAGACCATAGCATAGAGTCATTCCCAACTATGATGGAAGCCATAGAAAAGGTTGTAAAATTAGCAGGAGGTAATTAAAATGTCAGTTTATGTGGATGAAAATACAAATGTAATAGTTCAGGGAATCACAGGTCACCAGGGGTCATTCCATGCTGGGGAAATGCTTGCTTTCGGAACGAAAATAGTGGCGGGCATATCACCAGGGAAAGCAGGAATGAAATTTATGGATAAGGTTCCAATTGTTGCAACAGTTAAAGATTCTATGGAATTTGAGCCCCATGCCACAATGATCAGTGTTCCAGCACCATTTGTTAAAGATGCAGCATTTGAAGCAATAGACGCTGGGATAAAATTTGTATACATATTGACGGAACACGTTCCCTTTCATGACTCACTGGAAATAGTACATAATGCCAGAAGGAAAGGAATAACAGTAATAGGACCGAACGGACCAGGCATCACTGCTGTTGGTAAATGCAAGATAGGAATCATG
>JAJZXP010000217.1 GCA_021806345.1 Thermoplasmata archaeon
TCCCTAATGTTTCATCACTAAGTTCGTGCTCAAAAATAACATTGAGATAGTTATTAGAAATTTTGTTCTGATAGAAGCAACGCACATCGTTTCAACGTCAAGTGATTCCATTTAAAAAGTGCCGCCACATGAGATCTGTGGTTTTTGCATGCGAGGGATGATCATAAAGTAACATTTCACCAAGGATTTCCGTAAGAAAGGTCATAAAATTGATTAAGTACATCCCTTCGGGCTGATTAAAACTATACACAACAAACATAAACTGAAATCATGCACATTGCATAGGTTTTAATTAGGTATTTACATACTATACTATAAGTACCTGAAGTACACGCGACCCAACATGTGTGAGAAGTGCGGTATTAGGCTATGGCAATACAGGAGGTTAGACGGAGAAAGTGAGCAATGTGGAGGCGCTAGCTAATTTTGTTAGCTTCTTGAAAAAAAGTAAGTTATTGAGTGAAAATTTCAACATTAAGAAGAACCTTAGTAGCCGTTTCTATGTTCAGAAATACGTTTACTTGGCCAAGCATTTTGGGTTGGACTTGGGTTATAATTACAACTTGTATGTAAAGGGGCCCTATTCAAGTGATCTAGCTTTGGATTATTACTCAGATAATTTTCAAACCACTGTAGATGTGAAGAACATCTTTCCCGGATTCAGACAAGAGGAGTATCTTAAACTAGTGTCTGGAAAAACTGAGCACTGGCTGGAACTTGGTACTACCCTGATATTCTTCAATGTAAGAAATCCCGGGAAAAGTTTAGAAGATTATGTGGAGTTCACTAAATTGGCAAAACCTTGGGCAAGTGAGTCCACTATAATGGTGATAGCTACGGAATTACGGGGCTTAGGCCTTCTTGAAGTTGTCTGAAATATTTAGGCGGCAATTTCTTTCTTTTCTACTTATCATATCGTCAACCTCGGTTCTAATTGCTTGATTATCTATAAGTTCTGGATCATTGGTTAATAACCAACTTGCATTCCTGTCCAATATTGTTGTAGAAGCGATAAGGGCGTCAGCCACTCCAAGTTTATAATTGGAGTTCATTAACCTTTTAGCAAGATCTATGGTTTCAAGTTTTACAGGGGGCGTGTCTACTTCCAAGTATCTTAAGTCTCCCACTTCTATGCTCTTATGGTCTCCTCCACCATTGGGCCAAAAATGATTGAACACCTCTCCTAATGCAATCTGCGAAATCACGACACTTATTGAACCCCTTTGTTTTTTTAACTTAGAGATTACGGTCTGCGAATGGTTATGGAGATGATCCGACTTGTCCATGAAGCCAATTATTATTATGGAATCGATGTGTATACGCTGTTTGGTAGTAGAATTGGACAAGAGGCTTCTGCATTAAATGTGCTGACTTCATATAATAGTTCCCCGTCTACGTAGCAAACATATACGAATGCAAAATGAAAGACATTTATAGATCAAGGGCAACCATAATATATTGCCATAGAAAATTAATATGCATGCCAGCCAATATTCTTCCATGAAAGAAATGAACGCGGATAGATTCTACAGATTGTTCAAAGGCAATTTCAAGCCTACAAAAAACACGAACATAAAGAAAGCCTACTCCAAATATGCTAAAACTTTGTCAATGGGTCAGTGGACAGGATTAATGGGTGAGTTCCTGTTCGACATGATGGATCAAAAGTACTTTGACAGGAATGATTTTACCTCTGAAATCCGGATACCCGGTGGACGGCCTGATTATAAATGGGAAAAGAAGGGGTATTCTATATTCATTGAGCATGAAAATGACAAGAAGGATGTGGTGAGAAAAGAGGTTAAAAATCTTCTAAATTCAGATGGGGATCTGAGGGTCCTCATAACATATGTGGAAGATCCTGAAGAGAGGGAAGATCTGGTGGATGAAATATTGGACCAGCTCAAAAATAAGAAAGAAGGGAAAAATTTTGAGTTTCTTCTAATAATTGGCACTGATGAGCAAATGGTCAATTATCATACTTGGGAAGCCCACAGGTTTCACCCTACGTTTGAAGTTGAGGCTTTAGATTAATATTAGGGAAACAGACTGAAAGACTTCAGAAAACAACATTGGGAAAAATAAGAAAATAGGAGATTCAGGGGGAATAGTAAGGCATTCCACGCCCACCTCCCCCCTCATGTTTCCATATGTAGCGCTGGATAGGTTCAATCATGTCGACGTACCACAGCAAGCCACCCGACATGATCTCTCTTCTAATTCCTTGCCTTCCTCTGGATCATACCGTTGCATCCTTTGCTCTATTTCAGGCGTCCAATTGAGCGGGATCTTAGATCCTTTTGATATCTCAAGCGCCATGTTTGCACCGGCAGTGATGAACTCAGAGGGGCTTACCCCCCTTCCTTTGCCCGTTTTTCTATTTCCTGTCAGGTAACAGGATCGAATCTGATCGAGTGTATTTTCTTCTCCATAGACTATCTAGTTCCTGTTTTGGTATAAACCCTAACGTGTTCGTATTACACTTTTTGCCTGGTTTCTCCGGCTCCTGAACTAATCTCTCCTGGAGTTTATCAGTTTTCCCCGAAGAATTGCTTTTTTCAGGGCTTATCGTACGAAAATGGGCAAGTCATACAGCGTAATACGCAAAATTAACCCATTTTTCAGGTAAATTTTGGTTAAACCCGCCATTTTTCTGGATTCTCGATTAAAATTTGACTGTAATACAGTCTTTGAGCAAAATTATCAAAAATTACCGCCGGACGCATAAGGAAGCTGGCAACCGGAGAAAAAAGGCTTGGTATCGAGAGAACCAGGAAAGGATCAAGGATAAGGCAAGGGAGAATTATGGCAATCGAAGGGGTACAAATTGTAAGGCAGAAAAAACTAAAATAAGTCGAGATTAATTGCACTGATTAAAACAATTTTATATGGCCATATGAATAACGATAAAGGAGAATATCTTGGTAAGTCTTGTCAGCACCTTGGTACCAGTGATTGAGGCTATAACTGGGATTTTTGCATTGTTTTTAACATACAGGACCAATAAATCTTTGACAATTTTTTATTTGAGATCTATCATAAGAACATTTTCCAAATCGAAGCGCCACAGATATAACTTAGGCTTGTGGTATTTTTCATACTTCTTTATAATAGTATGTGGGGTTTTGTATGCCTTCACCATCACTCCAGCAAATGTGAAGGGGCCATTTCTTTTCAGCATCCTTGACACAATGTTGGGACTGTACGTTATTTACGGTCTCTTTTTTCTTTTCTCAAAAAATGAAGTTTCTGAAAGACTTAAAGAAAGAACTTCCTTTGGGCTTTCTTTAATAGCCGAATTGATTCTTTCTGTGGCCCTAATATTAGTTTTCTTTGTTGGCTATGTCATAACATTATCCATAGCTGCTGTGTACATTCAAACGCTTCCTAAAGATTATCAAGGTGAAGCTTCGTTGGTATACATATTCACATTCATCTTCGTTTACTTTGGTTTGGCATTTTATATCATTTCTTTCTCGTTAAAACCTGCTCTAATATGGATGATAAACACCTCTCTTAATAATGAAGAAAAGACAGAAGTCAACTTTAAGGGCACAAAAGATGAGTTTGTGCAATTACAGGCAATTAGCAGTTTAGGGCTGCATTTAACTTTCCCTGATTCATCTGTCGGTGTTATGACTTGGACTTCCTTGAGATCAATGAATATTCGTAAGGTATCTCATAAAGTTAAAAGCCGAAACAAAAATCAAGATCTATAATTCCTTACGTCGAGACATATAGAGAAGATGTTCCTAAAGAAACCGCTGCATTCCCCTCAATTACAGTCATGAAATCCCGTTTGACCCGCATGACCGCATTTACAACCTGCTGCTGTTTCTGGACAAGATCCCCAACATATTCCCGCATTCTAGGGTAATATTTTAAGACCTTTTCCTCAATTTTTGAGAGCTCCTCCGCGGTTTTACCAGTCCTTTCCTCGGCTTCGGCTATATCCCCTGTAACTTTGTGTATTCTCAGGCCGTTGGCTAGATCGACCCTTGTGATCCTGGTGATCTGCATATTGACATCTGAAAGGGCTTCTGCGCTCGCTGTGAAGATTTTCTCTAGTTTATGGGTGGTTCATTCTTGGTTTCTATTTCGTCTAGGTGAACCACCAATTTTGCCCTGACGTCGTATTGCTGATACATGGCGGTTTCGACTTTTTGGAATGAACTTGCGAGCATTTTTCTTACCAGTTTTTCAGATGGAGTTTCATTTCTGAGCCGGGGCTAGAGCAGGAGGGAATCCCAGTGTTCTCGTACGTCGCTGTTTTGAGCCTCTTGTTCTGCTTTACTCATTATCGGCACCTTATAAACCCGGCCAGCTCGATCTTTCTTTGTAATAAAGAACATAGCTATTGGATCCACCAAGGGGTATATGAAGTAAGATCTGTTTACGAGCTCTCTATGAGAAAATTTGATAAAGCACCACCCTAATTATATAGTATTCTTATGAAAGCGTTAGGTACTAAGATTTTAATAGCCATCGCTTTGGCCTCAACGATAACTATTGCTATAATCGTTTATCACTATTCTCCGTCCAATTTTGCAACAGTGATGGCCGGAACTTTGCCAACTGCGCTTACATTGATGCTTTTCTTTTCACAAAGGTATCTCTCAGACAAAGATGTGTGGGAAGAAAGGAGACAAGGATGGTTGAAAAAACACTATTATGATTTGGCCAAAAAAATGGCCGATCCATTTGGGGAGCACAAAATGTTGATTGTCGATACAAACTTCAATTTTCTGAATCCAAGACCATTCCTACTCAGATATGAAAGCAAGAATGCACTGTGGCCAGCAACGAGAATTCCAGAGCCTGTTGAAAACCAGTTCTACTTTTCTTCAGAAGATGTTCGGTTGCATATTAGCACTGGTTACAGATCGATGCTAAAGTTAATAGAAAGCGCCATAAATAACACAAAAAGTTATATGGAATTAGCAAACAGGTTTCTTTCAGATCTTAACAAAAGCATTTCAAAAGTATTCAACAATTTTATCCCCAATTTCCCAGAACAGGAATTTGTGATGCCAGATAAAGAGGGTTATTATCCACTATGGGCAGTAAATAGCATTTTAATTGGAATTTATAACAAACAAGAAGGCATAGCGGTCACAACTTTCTCCACTGAAAATAAACGAATGGATAGGACAAAGATCATCTACGGGAATGTTGAAGTGGGAGTGATGCCCGGCCTATTCCCAAAATCCGTTGAAATCTGCAATGACTTGCAAAGTCTAATTTACGAATATAAGGAGACTGCCGATAGACTTATTGAAGAGAAAAAGAGAATTGAAGGACTATGGCTCATGGTGGACAATGGAATAAATGTCATAAAAGACGATCTTGAAAACTCTGGTATCGCAATCGATGGATGGTGCAATGTGTGTACGAAGACAAGAAAAGCCCGTGAACTCATACCATATGACTGACATTAAGCAAAATTATTAATCGAGTTCATTTGGGGTTTCCCACAATCTCGTGTTTCCTGTCAGAAGCACTATTGCTCGAGAAATTAATGGAATATTTTTAGTAAGATACTCTACACCGGCAACAGAAAATTTGACAAGGTTTCCGTTAATGTTCAATTGGAGATTTTCAATTGCCGATTGCAGAAAGTCCTTTCTGTATTTAATATTCGAACTCATATCTTGCAACGATTCACAAGCTTTAACGAATGATACAGACTTAAGGGCCTTCAATATTCCGGAATTTATTAGTATATAATTAGTTTCATCAAATATGAGTCTTATCTGTTTAGTGTTCCCCTCTGCGGTTAAAATTTCGAAAAAAGACTCCTTAAGTTCCAAATATCGAATGAAACCAATCTGATCTTGATCAATCACGTTTTTTATTACTTCTTTTAGATTGTGTTGTGCGCTGGAGCTGCCGCGACTACCTATTACGCCAATCCATGCCATCTTCTTAGCAGTATTTTCATCTTTCATCAAGAAGTTGCCTATGGTGTTAATATATTCTTTTTCGAGGGGGTGATACTCCCGCTGGTCTAGGGCTTTACGTACAGTGGATATATCCAAAGGAAGTATTTCCCAGCTGCTCCCTTGCAGTTTATCTACCATCTCCTGTGCCCTGCGTTCATATTTCACCATTTCTGAAGTTTCATTCTTTAATGATTCAAAATACGCGTTTATAAGGGAATCCATACTGTTGGAGAAGTCCGTGAAACTCATACTTTCAGGAACAATGCCTAGTATTACCGCGAATCCTGAAAAATTAACCCTATAATAGTCGTTAGGCCCCAACTCTTGAGGTATACCATATTTTTGAACATTCTTCCAATAGTTGAAGAGAAAACTTTCAAAACCTCTTAAGTGTGTGCTAGACCTTGGAAGTTGGGTGCCAAATTTCAAAGTAGTTATTAACCTACCTCCCTTTGATGATTTAATAATCAGGTAAGCGCTAACCGCACCTCCAATTAACATTGACTTTATAAACTCGTCATTCAATTTCAGAGAAAAAACGGTGTCAACTATTCTTCTAATAAGGTTGTAAGTGTCCTTTTCTTTTGAGGCTTGGATAGAAATCATAGAAGATTCCCCCAAATAGCCCCTGCTTGACTCCCAAACGAGAAAATCATAAGTGGGTATTGTCCCTAATACGAATTCTCTGTGGAAAAGATCAAGGTAGTATGGTCTGCTTTCAGACAAGGCACTGTTCAATATATCTAAAATAATCTTTGGGATATCGTTAATACTTGATTTCTGAAATAATTCAACAAATTTCAAGAGATAAAGTTCCAAATCTGGATTTCTTGAGGAGTAGTGGCGGTTTAACTCAATTTTGTCCAGGGAAGGTTGGAAATGCAACCGGCCGTTTGAAAAGATTATGAATAGAATTTTGGTTAAATTTTCAATGTTGATTTTGGCAGTCTCTGGAAACTTTCGACTAAGCTCTTTGCACCAATCTACTAATGCTACGAAGTAATCGTAATAGTAAACTACCCATTTCTCATCTGTCATACCTAATATTCTATTTGAAACCCCTCTTAAATACTCGTTGGGATTTTCCTCACTTTTAACTTCGAATTCCAAAGCTTCCAAGGTTTTCCTTGCAGTTTCGAGGAACTCAAGAAGTTCCAGTATACTGTTTATTTTTCTTCCAAGTTTGTCTAATTGAAAATCTCCAATGAAGAATAGGATCTGTCCAAGTGTCCTACTGTCTATTTTTTTCGGAATTTCAAGAACTCTTCTATAAATGAATTCAGCAAAAACCTCTCTGCTTTTGTCATTAAGTTCTGATAGTAACTGTTTTCTTTTTGGTTCTGGGGTCCTATAGTGGTATATCAAATTTAGATGCGAAATTTCGAGGTCCAACATTCGCTTGAAGAGATTTTTGCTAACGCATTTTTGGAAGTACCCTCCATTCTCGAGCGACTCTAAAGTTAGATCATTAATACCACAGTTTTTTACTTCCTTAACATCTATGATTATTCTAAACGATTCTAAGTTTGCAATGAAGAGATTGAGATTTGAATTAGCCCTATCAGATATATCGGCAAAATCCCTTTTCACATTTCTGAATGAGTATTCTTTGGCATCTTTAGTATATCTTATTAGGACCTCTAAAATGATTTTTTCTAATGCGATATCTTTCCAGTGTTCTTTAATCTCAATGGGGAGAGATTTAGTAAATAGTTTGATTAACCTTTCTTTCGTGTTCTCGAATTCTTGAGTACTCAAAATTGCAGAGAGTTCACCTTTTACCACGGGATCCTTGACATAGTCGTGATAAGAGAGACGCGCCAAAGTGGCATCTATACCCGTCTCTTTGGAAATATTACCAATAAGGTAATTTAGGCTGGCATTCTCTGAATACATGATTTTTTTTGATTTGAGAAGAGTATTGCCGATATTTTCATTATAAAGGCCGTACATAGAAAGAGCATTCTTAAGCAGCTCCTTGATGTGTTCCTGCTCACTGTGAGAACTAAAGGATTCCATGAAATTTTTAAGACTAGGAAGGAATGTTTGGGATAAAAGTTCAAAAGAATCTGGGCTACCCTCACCGTTTGGTCCAATACCATTAATGTCTTCCATATTCTCCAACTTGGTTCTTGTGTTTTTGTCTAAGGTGAGAAATTGAAAAATTCTTTTCAGAATTAATCCAAATGCCACCAAAGAAATGAATGCTCCAATGACTCTCACAAGATATGGAAAGGGAAATAACCCTACGTTATCGGCTATTTGGAGAATCAAAAAAATAACGAAAACAGCTATTGCAAGTAAAAAGGAATTTCTCGTGTCAGAAAATTCCGTGAATTCTTTAGAGATCCCCCCTAATTCTTTGTGTATTGTCTTCTTGTTGGAAAGAGAATCTGCGGCCTTTTGTTCAAAATTATCAATGGTTACTCCCTGTTCAAGAATCCAGGAACCAATGTTTTTTGGAATTTCTTCATTTTGAGAACTTTGATTCCTTTCATCCTTCAACTATACAACAAACCCCCTTTTTCCTTTAGGTCTAAAAATGCACCAAGGTAGAATTAGTTGATGTTGATCTTGTAGGCATTGTTTTCTTGATGGCCCTATTGTAATTATCTGGTGGGAAAGGGTATTCTGGTTTGTTGTATAGTTGAAGTGTGGATCTAGATAGATTAAATCTATGGATTCGTCTGGAAAATAATCTCTGTTTCTTAGAAGATGGAGGTTGTCTCCATAGTAGAGTTTTCCCATTGTATTTGGATACAGTTAATGAAATAAAAAATTTTCATTTTGTCGAGGATATCTGCAAAAGAATGAAGATTAATTTCTACTTAAAAGATTCAGGATGTAGAGGCTCTAACTTTTGTGGAGGTTTAACATCGAGTGCATATTCAATCTTTTCCCAGTTGAGTTTGTATATTTGTGGGTGAAACTCCCATTTTAGGTTCAAGTTGTATAATGGTACTATGTAATCATTTTCTTCAAGCCATTCAAGGGCCGCTTGTCTTGTCGTAACATCTTTTTCCATTTTCACCAAATTTGGTGAATCAATATCACATAGCCCTTCCTCATGGTTCTTTATTATATCCCACAAAATCTTCCACTCTAGAGGCCTCTCTTTGAGCTTAAGTCCAAAAAATAAAGATTCAGCCCCATGCATTCTTTTGAATATCTTATAAGTTGGAGTACTTTCTGCATTTTGTGGTGTGTTGCCGGTGAAATCTGTGTAGAATTTTTTGGTTATCCTGATCCCAGCTTCATAATTAGAAGTGAAAAACAGGTGATAAAACTGTCCTGGCTTGGGCTCAAAAGGAAGTGGCAAGACATATCTGAACCACCTATGTAGTCTCTTTGAGTATTCTTCCACAAAAGTATCGATCTTTTCGTTTACGGGGGCTTTACTTATCAAGCTCTTTCTCCATTGTAAATCCCCAAACAAGCTGTCAGCTTTTTCAATTGTTTTTCTCTCTTCTGAGGTCCATTGTGCTTCATAACTTTCAGGTAATGCAGAAAGCCCTAAACTGTTTCTCCCATTAAACCAATCAGAAGTGAATACAAACAATATAAATTCAGTCCTAGTCTGATAAAAGTTCCTAATCCGATAATCAGCCATTTGTGAAACTTCTGAAAAGGGGGTGTAAAGGAGTGGGTCAAAAAAGTAGATACAATTGCCTAAATTGGCTTCTCCGGTTGATTTTAAGGCTTGTTTCAGATTTTGATTTAATAGCAGCAATGTTCCTTTGTTACTAACAACTACACTAGGAGCTATTGCCTTAAGCTTAGTGTCAGGCCATCTTCTCAAAATGACGTTTTGAAGACGTTTAAAACACTCTTGGTCTTCTTCCACTAATATAACAAATAAATTTGTTTTTTCCATCCCAGATAATTTCAATTCTAATGCGTGTCCTGATGAACCTAGAATGACCTCTCCAGTGTCTTTGATATAGTCTTCTCCAGTTGCGGCATTTAGTTCAATAATAGCAGTGCTGTATTGATGTTCTTTTGCATTTCCTCCAGATGTTATGTTCCACCAATGCAAATAGTATTTCCCGATGATCCGACTCTTGAGTTTAGTACCAGTAGGTCCACTGAGGATAATGGCATCATCATGGAAATCATCAACATTCACTGATGAATTAAACAATGCTATTCATATAAAATTTTTTGTTTAAAATTTAGTTTCATAGAGAATAATTTAAGAGCAATTTGAGTTTTCAAGAATAATGGGCGATAAATCAGCAATTGAATGGACTGATGCAACTTGGAATCCGTCTACTGGCTGTACAAAAGTATCTCCAGGATGTCAAAATTGTTATGCTGAAAGGCTTTCGCAAAGACTTCAAAAAATGAGAAATCCTAAGTTCAAGAATGCCTTTAAATTCACAATTCACCAAGAAGCTTTAGAACTTCCTCTAAAGTGGAAGTCTCCTAGGAAAATTTTTGTCAATAGCATGTCAGACCTTTTTCATGAAGATATGGGGCACTCCTTTTTGGAGAGATGCTTTGAAATAATGGAAAAAGCAAATTGGCACACTTATCAGATTCTGACAAAAAGACCAGAGAGAATGCAATCTTTCACTTCGGAATATGGTCATTTACCAAGTCATATATGGGTGGGAACTTCAGTGGAAATGGAACTATACAAAGAAAGAATAGATATACTCAGGCAAGTAGATGCTGAAGTCAGATTCATCAGTTTCGAACCCTTGGTTGGCCCTGTTGGTAAGCTTGACCTGGCTGGTATTTCTTGGGCTATTGCTGGAGGTGAAAGTGGGCCAAAGGCAAGAAAGGTGGACCCTGATTGGATAAGGGAAATTAGAGACCAGTCTTTAGAACAAAATGTGGCCTTTTTCTTTAAACAATGGGGCGGAAAGACCTCCAAGTCTAATGGAAGGCTTTTAGACGAAAGATTGTGGAGTGATTTCCCAAAATTACCTAATGTATCATCACCTATATGACATTGGAGCTACACAACAAAAAAGAGGGGGATTTTCTCTATCATCACTACATTAAGAGTGAGAAGTTAGAATTTGCGTATTTAAACAAAAATCCTAATTGAATTGATAGCGGAGACCGCATTAATCTAATTGGGGATGCGAGGGATGGGATTCGAACCCACGAACTCCTACGAGACAGAATCTTAAGTCCTGCACAGTTGGCCAGGCTTTGTTACCCTCGCAATTAATCGGTTTATACTCCGGCAATATATTAAAAGTGCTG
>JAJZXP010000175.1 GCA_021806345.1 Thermoplasmata archaeon
GTATTTTTATTCTCTTTTTCATTCGGGCTACGAAATAAGTGCCACTGTGGCTTAGGGGTATAGCGGCTGATTCGTAATCAGCAGGTCGGGGGTTCAAATCCCTCCAGTGGCTCTCTTAAAAGGTTCAAAACCTATTTTCAAACTAAATCTTGTATTGAAATTAAACCTTTCCTTTCTTTTAAATACGTATTTAAAAGCTGAGGATGAATTTCCCGCACCAGAAGGTATCGCTTCTCAGTTATGCCTGAGACATTTGGCATGACCCCAGCTGTTTTCCTTCATATATTTTATGATCGCATGATGTGATTTACTTTCAGGCTTAACCTCTATGGGTTTTCCGCAGAAAGAGCAGTTGTACCATATCTTCCATTCCGATTCCGCAAGATCATAGCCCTCATTGAATCCATTTTCATAGGATATATTCAGAAGATCACCTGCCCTCTCAATATCTGTCAGGTTTCTGTTAAGTATATCCCTGATGATTCCTGCATACGACATTCCTGTTTTCTCCTTGATATTATCAAGAAGAGAACGCATCTCCCTGGTGAGATGCACTGTGATAGGCGGATGCTCCCTCTGATACCTCACATAAGATGGCGGTCTGTGTACCATTATCATGAAAGTGAAAGCATATTCTTTAACCCTGTGTTTCAGTTATCTGTTCATATATATGTCTCAGGTATGGCAACACATGTTGACTTTAGTGCTCAATCATGACTGTTCATATATGCTATCCATGCAGGTTTACTGATTCTTTTCAGGGGAATGTTAAGGCATGTGGGATCGCAATGGCAGGGATTGTATGCCGTCTGAATCTAATCGGATCCATTACAGATACTGCATCACCGTACTGTCATAAACATAAATAGTGAATCATACGGGCTGAAGGACCGGCGCGGGATACCAGTCTGCTGTATAAGAAGAAGTGAAAGAAAATGGGAATCATAAATATGGGTTGAAAGATTTCATCTGTCGATTTTGTACAATTTTCACTTGGCGCTTACATCCTCCTTACCCTCAAGATCTTAATCCAATCGACTTCCTGTGGAAGAATGTTAAGCCCATTGTAACCAGAACACTGAGTTCATCGGAAATGAGACTCAAAGCAGTGGTTGGAACCGTCTTTGAATAGATTTCAATGTTCAATTCACACTCAATTGGAAGGATCAGAGAGCTCACTCACATACTAATTTTTGGTTTTCCCAGGTATGTACCTGCCTTCACCAGCCTTAAGTAAAATTTCACCATTCTCCATGGCTTTCTTACCCCTAAGAAAAGTGGTTTCTGGAAAACCCCTTAGCGACATGCCTTCAAATATGGAGTAATTTATGTTACTATGTAAAAGGTCACTTTCAACTTTCATCTCTTTCAAGGGATCAATGATAACAAGATCAGCATCATAGCCAGGAAGAATATCCCCCTTAGATTCTAATCCGAAGTGAGCTGCAGATTGTTTGGAAGTTATGTTTACTAACTGTTCCAACGTTATTTTACCTTTCATAACCCCATTAGTGAACAACAATGGGAGGATAGTCTCCACACCAGGTGTTCCATTGGGGATTTCATTAAATGCAGGAATGTTGGATTTGCCCCTCCTCTTCTGATCGTCTGAATATACGCAGTGATCGCTACCAATAATACTAATGTCTCCCAATCTCATCCTCTGCCATAATCCTTCTATCTCATCTTTTGTTCTGAACGGTGGGCTCATAACATATCTGTATCCAAATTCTCCTTCCATAATATGATAATCATAGGTAAGGTAATTCGGTGTAGTTTCATTGAAAAATCTATATCCCTTTTCTCTGTATCTTCTAAATATATCTACTGCTTCATATGTTGAAGTGTGTACCATGTACATAACTACGTTTTTTCCTATAAGTGAGGCTATTGCAGCAATTCGATTTGCTGCTTCGATCTCAACAATTTCAGGCCTAGAAAAGTAATGATACACAGGTGTTGTCTTCTTATCTTCCAGCAGTTCTTGTGTCTTTTTGTCAACCATAGCACCATTTTCTGCATGTATTGCCACTATCCCCCTGTTTTCTGAGATTGCTTTTATCGCCTCGTATAAGGACTCATCGTCCAGAAGAAACTCATTCTTATACGCCATAAACAATTTGAAAGATATAACGCCTTGTTCTATCAGCGATTTTATTTCGCTCAAAGAATACTCAGTTACCTCCCTCAAAATGCAATGCAGAGCGTAATCGGAGACTACCTTTGGATCTGCTTTGCGTCTCCATTCCTTGTATGCATCCATGAGATGTTGCCCCTTTGCTGGGGTTATAAAATCAACGATTGTGGTAACCCCTCCACCCAGCGCTGCTCTTGTCCCGTGATAAAAATCGTCTGAAGTTGTTTCTGACATGAATGGAAATTCCATATGTGTATGAGAGTCTATTAGTCCAGGTAAAATCAATTTTCCATTAGCATCAAAAATCTCGTCAGCTGAACTACTTATACTCCCTATCTTGTTAATTTTTCCATCCTTGATATAAATGTCTTTTTCTATGGAACCAGTTGATAGACATATCTTCCCATTCTTAATTAACACATCACTCATATTTTCACCTCATTATATTTTAACGAAATTGAAAAAAATTCTTCAAGTATTGCATGAATCAGTTTATCATTAACTGAACGAGTACTTTCACATATGTTATGAGAATTAAATAGCATGAATGTTACGTGTGGAGGAATTAACGAGATAGTACGCTTAATTATGGCTTCGCGCAATAAGTACAATTCGCAAAGAAGTTTAGAGATTGCACGTTTAATTAATATGAGTTTACAAAATGTTTGTCGATGAGTCTCGAAACTATAATCACAGAAAAAAAAATTTTCCATTATACGATGCCTCCTCTTATTATCTGTATTCTATCTTTCTTCTTATTCAACATAGTTATTATTTTAAATCATATATTAATCATTTTTGCCAAATATTTTAAGGAATCGTGCCCTAATATAGTGTTAGCAAAATTAACATCAAATTCTGGATTATTAACCATATAAAAGCTTGAGATTAAAAACAAGACGCAAAGGTTACTGCTTATGACTGGGCCAACAAACGCTTTATTCAACAGTTTAATCGCTTCGAATGTATATAAATTGGTGCATCCTATAAAGGTTGGCAAAATGTTCTCATTATTTATTTTGTATAATTCTTCTGTCAGTTTAATTTTATCTATTTCTGAAATCTCTCTGTTTGTTTCGATTCCAAAATTTATAGATTTCCGTATTTTAATACCCCTTGTGGTAAAGTATTTTTCTTCAATAGCATGAAGGTCTTTTGTATATGGTGTTAACAAATTCATTTCTCTAATCGATAATGATTTAAGAACCCCCAAATAAGTAGAAGACGCACAAAAACTCTTTACACCGCCGGAGGCCCTCTCTATTGCTACTTCAATTTCACTCTCCTGTAGTTTCGTATCCACCATTGAAATAATGTCTCCAGCAATAACTATAAAATCAAGCTCTAAGTCTTTCATCTCTTCGGCACTTTCTGATAGCTCAGATAGTGCGCTTTTTATGTCAAAAAGTTTTACTTCTCCAAGTTTAAATCTGCTAACGTGTGTCTTTAAACCTGCCAACACGGATTCATGAACTATTTCATCCTCTACCACAACGTTGCTGGATGGCACTAACAAGCCAAATCTTCCATATGCCTTCATTTTTTTTCCTCTAATTCCATAATTTGATAGGCAATGAAATCTTTTTGCTGATTTCCATCGACTTCTATAGTAGCCCCATTTATATAACTGGCAACATCTGATGATACGAAAACCACTACTTTAGCTATCTCCTTAGGATCTGCTATTCTACCTGGTCCAACAGATCGTTCAAATATGCTATTTGCTTTTTCCGCTGAGATTCCATGATCTTTGGAGAAGCGCTCGATTAATTCTTTCCATCTATCAGTTAATACAGGGCCAGGGTTGATTGTATTGATCCGTATTCCATATCTTGAGTATTGGTTAGCCAGAGCCTTAAACACATGGATGCCGGCGGCATTAGAAGCTGTGCCCGTTATTTCCCAAAATGGATTCTTTATTCCATCGTTACCTATAACATTTGTAATAACCCCTTTATTTTGCTCAACAAAATATCTTAGAGTATATTTCGCCATTTTTACATGTCCCATTAGTTTAAGAGAGAGGGCTTTGTCCCAGTACTCCTCTGGTATATCAAGTAACTTGCCGGCAGGCGCACTTCCAGCATTGTTAATAAGAATGTCTAAACCTCCCAATAAATTGACAGTTTCTTCTATCGCTTTACTTACATCATATTCTTTTGTCAAGTCTGCAGATATCCCGTAAACAGACTGACCACTACGTGATATCCTCCTTAAACTCATTGCAGCCTTGTCTAGATTTTCCTTGTTTCTACTACAGATCACAACATTTGCACCTTCTTGTACAAATGTATTGGCAACTTCTAGCCCTATCCCTTTGCTACCGCCTGTTACTAGTACTTTCTTTTTATATAGATTTAGATCCATTTTTATTCACCTGTGGTTAGCTCACACTCTATATGTGTCCATTTGGAAACTTTCTTATTTTGTATCAATAATCTCTTTATAACCATGGATAATCGAACCTTTCAAAAAAGGTTGATATTTAGGTATTACCCAATATTTCATTAGGGCAAGATACAGAAATCCGCTTATCAGAAAGGTTGATATCCATGAGCCATCGTACAAATAAGCCTGAACTGGTGACCAGTCAACGTAGACCAAAAGAATTGCGACTAAAAAGGCAATAATAGCTGCAGGGTTAACTCCGAGAAGGTAAGTAAAGTCACCTTTTCTTTTGAACACCTCAATTGGTCTAAATTTGAACCTTCTTATTATCGCATAATCAAAAATTAACACTCCCTCTACTGCTCCCAGAAAAACGCCGTACTTTAGAAGCCAAGAATACAAGAAGGAATATGCATTACCGTAATAAGTGACGATACCTAAGCTAAAGCTAATAATTATTCCAATGACGACTCCTCTGAACCAAGTAAGCTTTTTTGGGTAAGTATTGGCAATATCATACCCTGGGGCTATAGTGTTAGCGAAGGCGTTAACCGTAAATGACGACAGAGCTATAAGAACTAAAGCAAATATGGCCAACCCCTTAGGTAAGTGTAACGTAGCAACTAATATTGGATCCCAAATTTGTGTGTGATACAGCAATATAGTGGCTGCTGTTGTAGTAGCTCCAAAAAACCCGACAATAAGCATATAGAAGGGCATTGATACTTGCCCGTATATTTGAGCTTTCTGACTCTTGCTAAACCTAGTAAAATCCGGCATACTCATTATCATTGTTGCCCAGTCTGCAATAATTGCATTGATAAAAATTATTGAACTTGTAATGTACCCGATTCCGTGCGCCGTTGCTTTTATAGTAAATATTGGTGTGATGTCGAAACTAACATGTTTCATCATAGTCAACCAGATAACCAGAAAAGCAACAAATATAAGGGGTGCCATTATTCTCGCAAACCATTTTAACACAGGCTGAGTGTTCCGTGGCGGTGATATGTAAAATAATCCAATTTGCGCCACAACAACTATAGCAAAGGTCGTATAAAATGTAACAGGATAAGCTTGTGCAATGGTCGCTGGACCAACGCTTCCCTTGGAAATTAGAGCATTTAGTGGCCCGAAATTACCACTAATAACAATATAAACACCCGTTATTGCTTCTGTAATGATAAAAGACACAATGCTCCACCATCCCATTGAAATTATGGCTCTGACCCATGATGGAACCCACGCTCCAAATATTCCCCATCTTGTCCTAGTTAATTGTGTTTCCGCCATACCGTATTTCGCACCACCATGAGCTTGGATGATCATGGGGACCAGTACAATACAACTTCCCAAAAAATCTAGCACAAGTACTGTCGACATATTCAAGCCTAATACAATACCTAACGAGACAATACCCCAAGACGGGACGACAAATGCCATTCCAAACCAGATGGCCGCATACGTGTATGCCCCCCACCCCCTTTTATCTATAGGTGTTGGTTCTAAATCCTTATTCCATAGAAATGGGTCCTTAGATTCAATAAATGGGGCTTCGATTTGTCCAGAACTATTTAGGTTGGTCGCAGGCATTTGGATCACCTTTTCTCCTCTGATTTCATGGGAATAAGGTCAATATCTCCAACATCTCGTTCTACAATTTCTTTATAAGCTATTATTTTTCTGTCAGCTATAAATGGTGCCTTTCGTCTTCTATTCCTAATGTCATTTATATTTATATCGATAACAGCGACTCCTTCCTTTCCGCTCATCTGGTATATTGTTTCTCCAGAAGGGCCTGCTATCAAGCTTTTACCAAAATACTTGATATTTTTTCCCTTGTATGTCTCAGGAGTTCTATTTACACCAACAACAAAATTAGTATTAAAGGCAGCATGTGCTTTTATCTCTAATTCCCAAGTTTCTGGATAGAAATTTGTTGTAGTTGGAATTACAACAATGTCTGCTCCCTTTAATGAAAGAATCCTAGGACCTTCAGGAAAATGCCGGTCGTAACAAATTACACTTCCAAGTTTATAATCACCGAAGTCGAAGACGGGGTAACCTGAACCAGGGTGAAAATAAAATTTTTCATAATATCCGTTTAATTGTGGAAGGTGAATTTTTCTATAAATACCCCCTATTTCTCCAAATTTGTTTATAAACACTGCAGTATCATAATATATCCCTCTTGCTATTGTGTCTTCTTCGAAGATTGTCGGTATCACTATCACCTTATTTTTCTTGGAAAAGCTCTGAAATTTCTCTATTGTCGGACCCTTAATATGTTCTGCCAGGTCAAAGTTACTCACATCTTCCTCAGTCGGAAAATACTGTGTGGAAAAAAGTTCGTTAAAAACAATTATCTCTGCACCATCTGAAACTGCTTTTTCTGAATAATCCAGTGCTTTCTGTATGTTAGTGCCTTTCTCTGGCACACTCCCCATCTGAATAATACCAATTTTTACCATTTTACCACCTCGAAATTACAACTTTCCTTTCCGTAAAAAAGAAAATGTGATCATCTCCACCCTGTGCGTGTAGATCCCCTCTGAACGAGCCTTTATAGCCGGCGAATGGATAAAATGAGATGGGTGCTGCTACACCCACATTGATGCCGAAATTCCCTGCTTCAACTTCGTTAACAAATCTTCTCGCAAAACTTCCCGAGGATGTAAAGATGGTGGAAGCATTACCATATTTGCTTCTGTTTATTAGATCAATTGCATCGTCAAAATTTTCCGCCTCCAATACAGATGCAACGGGACCAAAAATTTCATCAGTAACTATTGACATTTCAGAATTGGCATTATCAAACACAACAGGCCCTACAAAGAAACCATTTCTAAAGGTCTCTGGGTACTCCTTACTTCTGTCTAAAAGTACTTTAGCTCCTTCATCTTTTCCATTTTCCACATAAGAAAGTACCCTTTCCTGATTCTCTCTTCTAATTAGTGGGCCGATGTCAGTATCCTCATCAAGACCATAGCCAATTTTAAGTTTTTTCGCTGAATTCACGAAAGATTTTACAACAGAATCGTGATTCTCCGGCAGTGTCACAATAACTGAGCCAGCTAAGCATCGCTCCCCGGCATTTCCAAAGAAAGAACGGATCATGCTGCCTACTGCATCACTTACGTTAGCGTCTGGCATTACCAGCTCGTAGTTCTTTGCTGACATACCAGCCTGAACTCGTTTTCCATTCCTGGTCCCCTCGTTATAGATATACGTTCCAGTAGGTGTCGACCCCACAAAGCTGATACCTCTAACCTTTGGATTAGAAATGAATTCGTTTACTGTCGGCTTAGCGCCGTTTATAACATTAACAACACCTGCCGGAAAACCAGCCTCCTTAAAGAGACCATATGTCATTTGCATTGATAGTGGAACCTTTTCAGAAGGTTTCACAACCACTGTATTTCCAAGCCCTATGGCGTAAGGAATAAACCAGAATGGTACCATCAGTGGAAAATTGAAAGGTGCAACAATCGCAAAGACACCCATCGGAACCCTGTATAGTGATTCATCTACGTCATGAGCAACATCAAGATTATTCTTGCCCATTATGTGATAGGTGGATGCACACGCAGATTCTATATTCTCTATTGCTCTGTCAACTTCTGCAAGAGCCTCTGAGTAGGTTTTTCCATGTTCGGTTGTTACCATTCTGGCAAGATCTTCTCTCTTTTGCCTCATCAAATTCTCAAGCCTGAAAAGATATTTGATCCGCTCTGTTACCGGTACTTTTCGCCATTGTTCAAATGCTTCCTGAGCACTGTCTATTGCATGCCTGACCTCTTCTGTTGTTGAATCTGGTACCTGAGCTATAACCTTACCAAAGGCTGGGTTGTAGACATCAAAGTAAATCGAGCTCTCTGATTCCTTGACTCCATTATCTACGAAGTTCTTAACTTTTCCATAGATCTCTTCTTCCTTAGCTATACTCATTTTTCCACCTCCTTATCAGCCAGTTCCAAGGACTTGTCAAGAACATCGAATCCTTTGTTCAAGTCCTTTTCATTGATTATCAGTGGGGGAGCAATAACAAAGTGTGAAATCCATGTGCTAATATAGACACCATTCTCCATAGCTCTTTTTGCTACAGTGTCTACCATAAGCGGTTTCCCAGTAACTTTGTCCAGATAGCTGTTAAAGGGCTCTTTTGTATCCCTATTTTTAACAATTTCTACAGCACCAAAGAGCCCTATACCTCTCGTGTCACCGACGGAAATGTGTGTCTCTCTTAATTCATGAAGCCTCTTGAGGAATAATGGACTAATCTTTTTCACGTGTTCAATTATGTCCCTTTCCCTGTATTCGTCTATTGCTGCAGAGGCAGCGGCCATTACCAAAGGATGTGCCTCATATGTGTGGCCATGGGCAAAGTAATTGTCCTCAAAATAGTCGGAAATTTCATCATTTACCGCTGTCAGTGATAAGGGGGCATAGGCACCTGTTAATCCCTTAGCAGCACACAATATGTCAGGTTCTACTCCTGAATGATTGACTGCGAACCATTCGCCTGTTCTTCCAAACCCTGTCATGACTTCATCATCGATCAATATCACATCATTGTCCTCTGTAATCTCACGTACTCTCGGGAGAAACTCTTTCGGTGGTACCACCACACCATTTGTCCCTGTAACTGGTTCCAGAACAAGGGCCGCAACATTGCCTTCCTTTTTGATGGCGTAATTTACATATTCAGCACATGCCACTCCACACTCAGGATATTCAAGACCAAATGGGCACCTATAACAATAAGGTGGAGGGAGATGGTGAAATCCAGGGGCATCATGATACCCGTCTACCATTACTCTCCTAAAATCTCCTGTAAGCTGAAGACTTGCGAGCGTTGATCCATGATATGAATTATAGAAGGAAAAGATCTTGGTCCTACCTTCCTTGATCTTTACCATCCTTGAGATCTTAACTGCAGCCTCGTTGGCTTCAGTCCCTGACGTTCCGTAAAAGAATTTTTTTAGGTTTGGTGGAAGGACAGTGAGAAGTTTCTTAGTCACATCCTCTCTGACATCTGTGTTAAAGGATGGAGCAATAAATGGGAGCATTTCAGCCTGTTTTTTTATAGCTTCAATTATTTTCTTATTCCCATGCCCCAAATTTGAGCACATGAGCTGAGAAGAGAAGTCCACGTAACTATTCCCATTTGAATCCGTAAAGTAGCAGCCCTCTGCACTTGTAATTTTTAAAGGTGACCAAGCTCTTTGTTTCCGCCATGTTACAAAGGAATTCTTAACTGAAGTTCCAGCTTGTGTTTCAAGCTTATCAATCATAGCTAAGTGAAAGGATACTATGTATATTAATATTTTGATATTTGGCTATATTGTATAGTATATCTTCTAATTACACGTATTTTGTTGAATGCCTGAATAGAAATTAGCCTAATTCTACCTTACAAGGTTCCACATAAATTATTTTCTATTAGCAAATAATAACGGAAGGTAAGGATGAAAAACACGTATGATTTGGACGAAACAGATAAGAATATTCTAAGGGTTATGTTGAATAAAAAGACTAACAGTCTTACCGAGATTGGCACCTTTGTTAATTTAACAAAATCTGCGGTGGAAAAACGGGTAAAGAGGATGAAACAGGGTAACCTCATAAATGGTTTTATTCCACAACTTAACAGGGAGAAACTGCCAGATTATATAACTGCATTTTCACTCATAAGAGCAAAGTATGGCCCGAAATACTCTGAAACAGTTGGAAAAGAGCTTTCAAAAATCCAAGGAGTCTGTGGGGTTTATTTTATTCTCGGAGATAATGACTTCATTGTGATCTTAAAAGCAAAGGGCATAGAAGAATTGAATGAGATTGTCAACAACTTTTCTTCAATAGAAAACATAGAACGAAGTAATACTTTCATAAGTATGTCCACTCAGTTTGAAGACATATCGAGGTTCATACTTATATGAGGTTTTCCAGAAACCAGTCGGTTTTCAATGATTTATCAGAATGATTGTGAATTTTAGGCAGAATAGCCTAAAATTCACACTGTTGTGGACGTCTGTATCTTCATTCTTGCTGTATTTCTTCCTTATTTCGACGGATTACGTTACCTTGTGACGGAATATTGCCCCCTACAGTAATGTAATAAAAGGCGGTGAAATATGCCCTCACCTCAACTCTCCACACTGTCGTGATCATGACTTGGAATAAAAGGAGCATATCCTTAAAGAATAGTTAAGGATATTGCACCAAGAATCTGATACTGGATATGCTGTTCAGGCACGTACAAATATTATCATTCCGTTAATAATGTTCAACAAATGTTTCTATATTCACGAAACTTAAGACAATGATTTGCTCCAGCAGAATTTGGAACACTTTTCTTCAATTCTCATCTAGTGTCACCTCAACTTCTTTCTTCTCGAATCTTTTCCTGAATGCCGGATCATCCAGGAACTTCCTCCTGATGATCCCTGGGGATAATCAATGGATGAATGCGGCCTGCATTCATTGTAATCGGAGAATGTGATCTGGATCCACTTCCTTCAGACAGTTTTCCAGGTTCACTCGAGTAATTCAACATGTTTGTACCTCCCGGTTTCCTTTTCTAACCATTTCTTCCTGAAATTCTCATTCAATATTGCGGATTCAA
>JAJZXP010000389.1 GCA_021806345.1 Thermoplasmata archaeon
GCAGATCCATATGATCTCTTATCCACAATTTGAACATTGGATATATTGCTGCTTCACTTGTTGGTCTCATTGCCAGGTCATCTTCAAGTGATTCCTTCCCTCCTTTCGTGACCCAGAAAAGTTCTTTCTCAAAACCCTTAATATGTTCAAATTCAATCTCAAACATTCCTCTGGATATAAGGGCAGGAAACATCACCTCCCGAAAATCATCCGCATAGAATCGTTCCCTTATCATTTCATCAATATTCCTCATAAGGGAGTAACCATATGGAAGCCATACATTCATTCCTTTTATTGGATATCTTTTATCTGTGAGTTCTGCCAACTCAATTATCTCATTATACCACTGACTGAAATTTGATCTGGAGTTTTCCATCGCCCTAATATTATTTATTGTTATATTAACAATACTCCAAATGCTGGAAAGTTATGACTATTGCATGAAATAATAGCCTAGATACATAGCATATGATTTATCAAAGTTGATTATCATCTTTTTAAAATTTGAAATAAAATAGTTTAATTGCCACAGGACAGGGGCCCTGAGGACAATCATATGAAAAATTAAAAAAATTTTATGGTTGTTTTTTCTTTCTTTGCATCATTGTGTAACCAACAATACCTGCAACTACTACAATAGCTGCAACACCTCCGCCGATCTCTATATCATTGAGAGGAAGTGGGGCAGAAGTATGATCAAGCGGTATGTTTGTACCTGTTACTTCAAATGAGATATATGGAGTAACAAATTTCAAAATTACCCCTGACTTCTGGTCAATGTACATTGTAATCGCATTAGCTCCGACAAGGGGATTATATGAGGTTAATTTGTCAGTAAGAACGTATCCCATAGGAGTTGAGAGTGCCACACCTGTTTGTAATTTTAAATTGGAACTGCCACTGAATGTGCCAAGAAGAGCGTATATGTCAGAAGGCAATATGCCTGCATTCAATAGATTGAGGGTACGGGGGCCTGCAAAACTCGACATTAAATTATTGTTGAAAGAGGGGGAGGTTTGTCCTGAATCGTTATAACTTGAAGTTCCATATGATTTGTGATCAAAGCTTCCGTTGAAATAAAGCATACTTGAGTAGTTGAAAAAGTAGTGGCTTGTATTTATGTCTGTAATTTTGAAAGAGCCGTTGCCATTCAAGACAACGTTATCCGAAAGTAACTCACTTATATCAACGGAAACAAAGGAATTTTTAAGTACGAATCCTGGTGTTATAACCGGAATGTGGAACTGTGTACCAACTGAGATGGGAGCTATATTTCCATAAGAATAGTTGTAAATAGTGCCCGATCCACCGTTTCCTCCAGTATAAATCGTTTTGTTTGAAAATCCTCCCTTTCCACCCATTGCAGTTACGTTGCCTGATGTGAAATTTGATCCTGCATAGGCGAGAATTATTGAACCCGCTCCTCCGCCACCAGTATAAACGTTGTATTCAGTATTATTTAAACCATTTGTACCGTTTGAACTTATATTACCGGCAATGATCTTGTTTGCTTGGAGATACAATCCGTTACCACCACTCCCTGGACCCAGATCGAAACCAAAACTGTCAGAATAGTTGTAAAAACCATAAGATTGCCCACTTGCACCCAAAAGATAGTAATTAAATCCCCAATGATACATTGCCTGTATTATAGTATTGTTCAGGACAGGAAATTTAGCCGTAGATCCGTTCTGCGCATGATCTTTTGATGTCCCTATACCGCCGTGTACAAGAGTGGATGATCCTGAATAACTGGAAGTGGTATTGTTAGCTCGTGCCCCTCCTCCGGAACCTCCATACGAAATCATGGAAAATGAAGAATAGGAACTACCTGTGAACATATGGCCTTTATTATCAAATGTACCTGTGAGATATATATTGTGTCCATCCGTATGTAAAACACCTGAGCTATTGATAGTGAGGTTGGATGCGTACAGTGCACGGTACATATTCCCACCGATTATACCAAGCGAGTAGTCTGTGTAATAACTATTGTTTATATACACATTGGAAAGCGTGATATTCACACCGAGATTTATGTTGCTCACCGCAAGATCATTATTAGCAGATGTTTTATTCACAGAGCCTGTTTGCGCATTGATACTTTGAGTACCAAGCAAAATGCCAGACAATACAAATAGCGACGCTATCATAATTATGATAACTTTTTTATTTCTCATAGTTGTAAATAAAAGACCAATATATAAATTTTGTACCTGTATACATCATCCAAAATCGCACAATTTTTTCTCAATATCTTTTTCATCTACTAAAAACATTCTTTTACCCTTAATCCTCCATGTCAACAGCATTGATACAATATGCTGGTAGTTTTGCGATCCATTCTCTGACCTGAATGTCCTTATAATCTCCCGTATGACAACGTGTTTCCTTATGGCATGTTCAGAAAAGTTATTGATTGATTCAATTCTGTAATATATATAAGTCACCTAAACTATGAACCAATGCAATTTCTGATCTACCCAACTGGTTACTGGAATTCTCGTAAAGAAGGAGTTTCTTCTTCAGGGATATGTTTTCATTCCTTAGGTTCTCTATCTCAGTTATCTGTCTCTCTACGGGTTTTTCGGATACTCAATATAACTCTCAACACCAATCTCTCCCGGAATCATGTGCTATTATTATGCAATCATCAAAATACTTTTAGGTTAGGATTTATGGCTGATTCCTCATCGACTTGACTAAAAATGTCAGGGATCGGAGCTATACAAGTACAAATATTATAATGAGATATTAAAATCAGGTGAAGAGAGATGAAGGCTGAAAATAAATATTCAATAAGCATTGTGAAACGAATCGTACATTCAACGTCAATTTATTATTATCCCCTCACTAAATCACATTGTGTAATGGAGAATTGATATAATGGATAATGAATTCGAGAAACTATCCACAAAGGAGTGCTACGATAAACTCGTTTCTTCATCATCTGGTCTCACTTCTGCTGATATTCAACAAAGGATCAGGCAATATGGGAAAAATGAGGTTGTTGAGAAGAAGGAAAACAGTATCCTAAAATTTCTAAAGAAGTTCTGGGCTCCTGTACCATGGATGCTTGAAATTACTGCCATTATAACATTTTTAATAGGTAAGGAGCTTGATACATATATCATTCTTTCCCTTCTAATATTCAACAGTTTCATCAGCTTTTTCCAGGAATCGAGGGCAAGTGATGCAGTTGAGATGCTCAGGAGCAGGGTCACTGTAAAAACGAGAGTACTCCGGAATAGATCATGGGATCAGATAACATCCACAGAACTTGTTCCTGGAGACGTTATACATGTAAGGATGGGTGATGTGGTACCTGCTGATGTTAAGATTGAACGGGGGGAAGTTGAGGTTGATCAGTCAGCGCTCACTGGAGAATCAAACCCCGTTAGAAGAGGGATAAATGGTGAGATCTTTTCAGGCTCCATTGTGAGGAAGGGAGAGGTGACCGGACTTGTTGTTGCCACTGGAGCTAAAACGCTATTCGGGCATACAGCAGAACTGGTTAGCAGTGCGAAATCAGAATCGCATCTTGAAAAGCTCATCCTCAGCATTGTCAGATATCTTGCAGTTATAGATGTGGTTCTTGTAATCGGCCTTGTTGGATTCTCCTTTATCTACGATGTTCCTCTTGTTAATGCAATTCCATTCTCACTGGTAGTACTAATTGCATCCATACCTGTTGCACTACCTGCAACATTCACGATCGCAACTGCATATGGAGCAATAGATCTTTCTAAGAAGGGTGCTCTTGTGACGAGGTTGAATGCAGTTGAGGATGCAGCATCCATGGATTCCATATGTTTTGATAAAACTGGCACACTTACAAAAAATGAACTGACGGTACAGGAACCTGTGCTTTTTGAATCCACCAGGGAGGAAATTACAAAGTATGCCATGCTAGCATCTGATGAATCTAGCCTCGATTCCATAGATCTTGCAGTAATAAAGTTTGGAAAATCAGCAGGAATAAATCTGGAAGGGTTCAGGATAAACGAATTCACACCCTTTGAACCTTCCACAAAAAGGACACAGGCAAAGGTTGAAACACCTGATGGAATGATCACAGTCACAAAGGGTGCATCGCAGGTCCTGGCAACCATGTGTCCTGGAATTATGATAAATGAAGTTATGGAAAGGGCAAAGGAACTTTCTCTTAGGGGATACAGGACAATTGCTGTGGCCATGAATGATGGAAACTCCTGGAAATTCAGCGGTCTTATTCCATTGCATGATCCTCCAAGGGATGATTCCAAGGAACTCATAGGAAAACTAAAGGAAATGGGCATAGTACCCAGAATGATCACAGGTGATTCCACTCCCATTGCAGAGGAGATAGCAAAGGAGGTTGGTATAGGACAGAATGTAAGCAGGATTTCGGATGTTGTTTCTGGGAAGACAAAGGTGGAAGAATGCAATGCTTTTGCAGAGGTGTATCCAGAAGATAAGTTCTCCATTGTCAAGATCCTACAAAAAGAGGGACACATCACGGGGATGACTGGTGATGGTGTCAACGATGCTCCCGCACTGAAGCAGGCAGAGGTTGGTATAGCAGTTGCTTCAGCCACAGATATTGCCAAGGCATCAGCAAGCATAGTACTGACTCACGAAGGTTTGACAGATATAGTCAGCGCTGTTGAGGACGGAAGGAAGATCTTCCAGAGAATGCTTACTTATACACTAAACAAGATAATAAAAACAGTACAGGTAGCAATATTCCTCACAACTTCGTTCTTCATATTCAGGTTCTTTGTCACAACACCCTTTGATGTTATACTACTACTTTTTGCAAACGATTTCGTAACAATGTCAATCGCAACCGACAATGTGAGATTCTCAAAAAATCCTGAGAGATGGAATGTTAGATCGCTGGTCGGGTCTTCCTTTAGCCTTGCAGTACTAATTGTGTTAGAATCCTTTGCTATTCTGATTATTGGAATGAGGCTTGGCCTTAACAACGATCAAATACATACATTCATATTTGACATGCTTGTCTTCTCGGGTCAGTTCACCGTTTATATGGTTAGGGAGAGAGGAAGATTCTGGAATTCAAAACCAAGCAAGTGGCTTATGTCTGCAACAGTTGCAGATGTAATATTTATTAGCTTTATCTCATGGGCTGGAATACTGGTTACAACCGTCCCAATAATCGATATTCTTCTTGTCCTAGCTTTGACATTTGTCTCAATGGCAATAATCGACCTTGGGAAGAATTATGTATTTAGGCATTATGGTCTCTAATTGACCTCGTCTCCCAGCTTTCGCAGGGAGCTTCCCACTTCAAAGGTTGATGGCGGTATCTCCACGGACTTGAATTCCTTCGGCACGAAGGTACTCTATCCCTCATGCTAAGCCATATGACTTTACAGATGTATGCACGCATGTACCAATATGTGATCCGATCCCTTTGGACACCGTCTGACAGCGGACATCGCAACATTTTTTGAAGGATAATGAGTTTTTGTTCGCTTTCATCCCCATCTTGCGAAGGGGAATTCCCGCTCACAAGAGTTAAGAATAACCAGAAACTGTATGAACATATCGCAAACTCATTTTAATTTTCTGTGTATGGGTCGTTATGTATTCATCTGAGTCTTTTTTAGATGTTGAATTTACCTTTGGTGACATATTTCAAGAATTCTTTAAATTAAAGCTCATTATGAGAAGTTCCGCATATTTTAAACAAATTTTTTATCATATTTACACCCAAAAACAAAATAAGTTTTAAACTGCAAAATCCAGTGAATACTCATCATACTATGTATTATCTCAATGTTAGTGTTGAAGAAGGAATCAATAATTTTTCATCAATAAACTACATCGCCGTAAAGGTCGGTGTTGTTAAATATAATTAGATACCAAAAGCCAGAAACATAGGTTCAAAACTCTTCAACGCACGTTCTGTAAAGCTCCCAAAAACAATCTCATACACCATTATTGAGGTGGCCACGAGGAAGGCATTGTAACTTAAAAAAATAGATAGAAAAACACGGTATTTCTGTGTGAATGTTTTTCAATAATTTTATGAATTACGTAAAAATCATTAACTGTTAGTTATTGAGTTCTGGGTTTTTACATTATATCTTACCTTGGCAGCTATAGAGCACACTTTATCAACAATTGTTTTGTTCCTATTTTCATACTTTAACAGGATTTTTTTCTTCTTACCAATTTTTATAACGGCGTGTTGAAAGATATATCTAAAAAATAATTGTCTGAACAATAAATTGGGACTAATGAAAAAAACAGCCATTACTAAGTCGTAAAAATACATATTTACCCTATCTTTTCCCAGTGTTAACACTACATACTTCCCTAAATAAGCTGTTTTAAATGATGTGCAAACAAAAAGATTCTTATAGTTAGTAGTGTTATTATCATTACATGACATTCATCCGGAAGCTTCCAAAGGGAAAAAACATCTACGTTTACCGTGTGACAAACCACAGGATAAAGGGAACAAAGGAAGTGAAACAGGATTCTGTGTATCTTGGAAAGGAGATAACCGTGGATGGAAAAACTGTGATCCAGGAACCGAAGAAAAGAATCATGGTGAGGAGGATCATTGAATCTGCACCATACATAATGTACCGGTATGCTGAGAATTTTGGAATAATGGATGATTTCATACCTGCCATCAGCGGACTCACGAACATGAGGGAAGCAGCCAGAAGGATAGTGGAACTTGCTGCAATGGACATGTTTGGTTCCACAGGATCCATTGATGTCCATACCGGCATAAGGGAAGGTTCGGTGAAGGAAAACCGTGATCTGATCGATTTCATCGGTTCTGAAAATCCCCATATTGCTGCAGTTCTTCAGAGATCCATCTCAAAACGTATAGTGAAGGAGTTCGGTTCATCCGGCATAGTATACGATCTCAGTGCAATACGTTACTACGGAAGGGATAACGATCTTGCCGAATTCGGTCATTACTATCATTCCAACGGGCAGAACAGGGAGATAAACTTTGTCCTCGCAGTGACAAGGGATTCAGGTATACCGGTACACCACAGGATCATACCAGGAAACATAGTGTCGGTTTCAACCATCCACAATCTTGCCATGGAGCTGAAGGATCTTGGCATCCATTCAGTGATGATTGTCATGGACAGGGGCTTCTATTCCGAATCCAATGTGAAGGAACTGGCAGATCACAGCATAATCGTTTCAGTTCCCGGTACGCTTTCTATATATACGGATCTTTTGAAAAAGTCATCCGGTATAGAGAACTCCAGGAACTACATGCAGTATGGCGAGGAGACCGTATTCCACAAATCATTCATGATAAACAGGATGCGTTACATTGTATACTACAGTGCCAAGAGGAAGGCAGAGAGGATAGAATCATTCTACTCGAAACTCTCGGAGACGGAGAATACACTCAACGGCATGTCCGCCATGAAATTCGGCAGCAGAAATGATATGATAAGATCCGTAACAGCATCGGTCAAGGGCATGGGAAGATACATTTCGCTTAAATTCTCAGGATCATCCTTCACATATTCGCTGAAGCACAAAACAATACAGTCTCACACTTCACGAATGGGATTCTTTGTGCTTATTACAAACACCATGATCAGTGAGGAGGATATCCTGAAAATATACAGAAGAAAGGATGTGGTCGAGAAGGCATTCATGCGTTCAAAATCCGTAATGGAACCCCTGTATGCACATACAGAGGGAGGAACACGGGCAAGAGTGTTCCTCTCCATTCTCGGATATGCAATCATAGCCATGATTGCATACAGGTGCGGGTTGACATACAGCAAGACCGTGGAGACAATGAAAGGGATTAAGGAGGTTGTTTACACCAATAATTCACACAGTACTGTAGAACTCACAAAGGATCAGAAAATGATGCTGGAAAAACTTTCAATTGAACTGTAGTGATACAAGGGGGCAAAGATAGGTTATATGCTTTACAGAAACCGCAATCTATAAGATTATTCAATGATCGGTCTTTCAAATCAAATTATTAAATATTTTCTTTTATAATATATTCAATTCATAACTGAATTACGAATTTTTCAATAGATTTAATGCAATCTATGAAATGTGACTGGATTGTGTGAAAACAGAAATTTAATTAGTTTAGATGATGTGTTATTAGATCGAATCATTTATCAGATATGAGCGTGAAGACTCCTTGACTTTGGGCTAAACGAATGAGAGATTTATTATGTCATGAACAATTTCGATAAAATATGAATTGAATGAACCTTACCACAGTAAAAATAATCTGTTAGGTATTGGCAAGGTGGACTGATGATAACAACTAAGGAAACAAGCAACTCAAGTGGAATACAGAATGTTCAAAAAGAAAGCGTGAGAAACAGATGGTTTTTAAGCTTTTTATTTTCCAATGCAGCTGGAGGATTAAGTTCACCATTGATTCCCCTCTTCATTATATTCTATCTACATCTTAGCGTATTCTATGTGGGCTTTGCCTCAGCAGTTGCTTCCACTGCAGCGGTCCCTGCTGTAATATTCTGGGGAAATCTTTCAGACAGCATTGGCAAACGTAAAATATTCTTGATGATAGGATTCTTTGGTTCTTCCTTATCACTGATGATGATAATTTTTGTCCATCAGCTTTTCACATTTCTGGGTGTTCTTGTAGTTTTCCAGCTTATATCCATGGCTTCAACACCGGTTGCAACCCTGTTGATACTGGAAAATACAAAGGAAAGTGAATGGCCCAATGTCATCTCACAATTTAATATAGTTTCATATGTGGGACTAATAATTGGTCTATCCATCGGCACTGTATTTCTTGTGCTAAATTCAGGAAATAATGGTTTTGCTTTACCTCTTCTATATATATTTTCAGGAATAGTTTATTTTGTTGCAGGGGTATCTGTCATAACACTCCTCAAAGAATCAAAGGAAAAACTTGCAAGGGAAGATCTGGATTATATCAACTCAGTAAGGCTTACCGAAAGGATTAGATATTTTCCAACTTCAATTTTACATATTGCAAAATCCAGTATTTACAAGAGAGGCAAACCTCTGCGTAAGATAACTAAATTTTATATAGCACTTACAGGACTATTGATGTTTGGTTTCCAGATGTTTTTTGTGCCCTACCCTGTATACATAGCTGATATCCTAAATGGCTCTGAAACAATTATTTTTCTAATGTATCTTTTTAACAATGTTTTATCCGCTTTTGCTTTTATTTTTTCTGGAAAATTTTCCAGAAAGTACGGTTTGAGGTACATATTGAACCTATCAATTATTTCAAGAGTGGCAATAGTATTTGCAGCAGTCTTTTGTGTATTTTATGGCATAGAGGAACTTTCTATATCTGTGGCAATTTATTCTATAATGGGATTTTTTTGGAGTTTTATTAGCATAGCGTGGGTAACATCTATTTCAAAGGTTGCCCTACCCGAAAACAGGGGAAAAGCTATTGGGTTGTATAATTCTGTCTTAGGTATAGGACAGATAGGGGGAGCAATCATATCCGGAATAATTTCTGAAGTTTTTGGTTTTGGATATGATTTTATAATATCAATAATAATTTTAATTATGGGAGGAATATTGATTTCCACAGTAACTCCTTCAAAAGGTTCAAGACCAATTGAAAATATATAATTTGATTCTATAAGACAACACTTTTTCAACCTTTATCTTAGAAAGAGTGCTAAAGTATTTCCCACTTGATATTTCAACTTCGACATGATCATTTGGGTGCAAATTCATATTTATACTCAGACGCTATTTATTGATTTTCGTTTGCCAGGAACCAGTTTTTTAAATCATTCTTTATAACTTTTCCGAGCACATTTCTGGGTAGATGATCAATTAATAAGACGTAACTGGGTACCTTTAAAAAGTACATGTTTTTTTCACAAAATTCAAGAATTTCTTCCCTCGTCAGCGTTTTATTCTTTTTGACTTCGACAAATGCAACAACAGCTTCTCCAGTTCTTAAATCAGGTACACCTATGATTGCACATTCCTCAACTTTGGGATTTTGTTTAATTATATTCTCAATCTCATATGGATAAACACCTACGCTGGAAACCATTATCATTTCCTTTTTTCTACCCATTATATAAATGTATCCATCTTCATCTATCTTAGCTATATCACCAGTGTAAAGCCATCCATTTTTCTTAACCAGTTTTTTCCCTTTTTCATCAAGATATTCATCTATGACTTGGGGCCCCTTGACGATCAATTCGCCTGTTTCACCCAGAGGCATGTCCATAGTTCCCGTCTTGACGTCCACTATCTTTACAGATGTGTTTGGAAGTGGTAGGCCAGAGGAACCTGTTCGGTACATAGCATCATTAGGACACATTGCAGCAACAGAACATGCCTCGGTGAGCCCATATCCCTGGCACAATTTGACCCCAAATTTATTTTCAAATTTTTCCAACAGAGATGTAGGAAGGGTTGATGCTCCACTAACTATTTTAAGCGCACCACCAATAGAAATTTTACCAATGCCCAAATCCTCAATCATGGTATTGAATTTTGTAGGAATGTCAGGGTAAAACACATTGGTATTTTTTTCGATAACACGAATAATGGACTTAAGATCATATCTGTCTGTAAATATTTCAATTCTGGCCCCTATTAAAAGAGGAAAGAGGATTGTTATTGTAAGCCCAAAAACGTGAAAAAAAGGTGGCGTTGCAATGAATGATAAATCATCTCTACTGATATCCTTGGTAAATTCATTAATGTTGTATATCTCAGAAATGAAATTGTAGTGCGAGATTAGCGCAGTTTTGGGTTTGCCATCAATACCACCTGTGGCATGTATCGAGGCAATATCTGTTTTAGGATTTACGGGAACTTCATCAACCGGAGGCAGATTCTTTCCGATATCGATCATGAACATGATATTTTTGTCTCTGGGAAGTTCTTCGTGGAACAGTACGTTCTTTAACCCTGGAATTGAAGTCAATGGATTTTTAATATGAATTTCGGTTCGGACTATAACAATTTTTTCAAGTGTAGTGGGAAAAAGATCAATTATCTTTGCAATAAACTCGGCGAAAACAAATATTATTTTCGCCTTCGTTATATCAATTATTTTTTTAATTTCATTAAAAGTGTAT
>JAJZXP010000252.1 GCA_021806345.1 Thermoplasmata archaeon
AAACAAGGTATTTGTAACCTCAGCAACAGGAGCTAATACAACAACAGCCAGTTATACACTAACAAATCCAGTAACATTGAAAAGCGGCCAGTCCACTACAATTATAATACCAAATGTAGCCTGTAATTCAGCAAATGTTCATTACTCACTGTCAGCAAAGATAGAGTACAGCTATACAGCCGGAACATTAGGCTTGCAGTATGTAAACACCACAGGAACAGTGGCAGGAACCTCTATAACTGGAAAACCTTCAGTTTTAACATCCTATGAACCAATAACCATAACTAACAGCCAAAGTTCAGCGACTCCAAATCCATTCCAGCAGATGATTAATTTCACATCCTCAGATCCAGATTGGACAAGCATAGCAACAGGTAATTTCGGTCAAAACGTAGAGTTCTTCTACTACAACGGAACAGTAATACCTTCCTGGCTAGAGAATTACACCTCTAATTATGCAATCTGGTGGCTAAAGATAGCAGCTATACCAGCAGGCTCGTCAGAAACAGTCTATGTAGGCTTCGCTCCAACATCAATTAGTCTGTTTAATACAGTAAACGACGGCGAAGCGCCGCAGATTCCTTGTGGCTCAACGCCAACATCAAGCTGTTCAAATTACGCAGAATACGATGATGGAGCAAGCGTCTTCAATTATTATAATGATTTCTCTGGAACTACTTTAAATAATTTCCTTATTACCGGAGCTACTGGATATACAATTACAGTTAACAATGGATTGTTTATCCAAGGAGGGTCTTCAAATATTTATGGAGTATATCTGCCTGCTAATTATAATTTTACAAAAGACACAGTTTTTTCTTTTTATTTAACTGGTTTTTCTATGAGTGGTAGTGACTATTGGATAGGTGCCGGTATAGCATCTTCTCAATCATCGGGTGGTACAGCATATATTAGAGATAGCGGTTTGGGTGAAGATTGGGGCTATGGCGTTCCCACATTTGGTTCTGGGGTTCAATATGGAAATACCTTGATTAGTACTTCTTCATCTTCAACAGCAGTTGGGGATGCTCTTGGTTTAAATAGTATCTATGATATAAATTCAACTTATTTAGAGACTGTAAATCCAACTGGAACAGCGTTATGGGAATTGCCAGGAGGCACTAATGAAAAATTAGAACCTCCATTTTACTGGGAAATCGGTGGTTGGAATGACGCTGCTGGTGATGAGTTAAATGTTTCTTATACATATATAAGAAGTTTACCACCAAATGGAGTAATGCCTTCTATTAGCTTTGGAAGCGTTTCTTAATACGCGTTTTATTAATCCGTCATAAAATATAATCTGCTCCCAAAAAACTTTTTTATATATACTCCTTAATCTAACGAAATAATCATTTCATTAAGATGAGAAACGTTAACTAATTAAAATTCGCTCAGGGAGGAACGAGATTAATTAGTTTATGTCCCTTATTGTCTTAAAATACATTAGATTCGGTATAATTTAAACCTTTTCATCTGCATTTTAGGGCTATTTTTATAGCCAATGATCATATAATCAAAGACGTTGCGAATCAAAGAGAGACGCCAAACAAATTCAAAACTGAAAGGAATATTGCCAGATAAACAACCGCCATGCATAGAAAGATAACTGTCCTAACCTTTAGCGAATGTATTCTGCTTTGGAATATATAATAATCTGTTAGAGCAGATAGAACTCCACCTATAATACCGCCTATGAAAATTGATAAAATTAGTGACCACTTGGGCAATTGCTTATATTTTTTGTTTGAATCCATAGCATATGGATAGAAATCAGTAAATATATACTCTTCCTATTCGTTATTTTGCCTAGTATCGAGTATTGTCTTCAAAAAAAATAAAATTCATCAGAATCTAAGCCTTTTCCTTCTTTTTTCATAAAATCAATCACATCTTCAGGTAAATCATTTTTCCAGAACCATCGGTTCAGGTTACACAGGGAATACTTAAACAACGGAAAATCAAACCTAATAGAACCTCTTGATTCATCGCCATCAACTCTCAATGGGCTAGGCTTAGGGCTAAAATCTTTCAAGCTGTCAATGATTTTTTTGTAATATTTTTTACCTCTTGGCCCAGATGGTAATGACACCCTAACTTCAATGACCCCCTCTGTGTCGAGCCCATCCCAGACGGCCATGTCTCCTGGAAGTGAAGGCCTAAGCTGGCTGTAAGCGTTGACCATTTTTAAGTAATTCTCCCACCGTAGCTTCTTCAGCTCCTGATAAAATATTATATTCATATCCAATACCCCTTGTTTTTTGTTCGCATAGATGCTGTAAGGCCAATTCTCTCGATTTTTAAGATCGTTTGCATGCTCATCGGAATCCAGAGCCATCTTCTTTGCTGTCGGATTAAATTTTGGCGATAAAGCCGTCCAATGATCCAATCAATCTCTTCCTTTGTTATTTTTTTGATTCCATTTGGATCTTTGGGGCTTCTGAATCCAGAGAGCTCATGCCGTAAGTCCTTGAGAGGAAAGCGGCCCTTCTCCAGAACCTTCTCTAAGATGACTTTCTCAATCTTCTCAATCTGAGCGTTTTCAGTTTCCATCTTTAGCCTCAATCAATATAGATTCATTGATTTCTTCCAGGCGGCCAATTTTGAGGGCCAAATCCAGGAATTTTGGGTCCAAAAGGCCCATCTCGACTTTTCTGCCTTTTAGTAATGAACGCCAGCTTCCGTCCTTAAGTTTAACGAAAATACCAATATCACAATTCTGAGGTGTTACGTATTTCATATCGGCTCCCCTATCTCCAAGATACTCCCTGGTTTGTCCATGTTGTCCATGTTGTCCATTTTCTTTACTTCCTCTTTACTTTCTTCTCTTTGATTTGACGGGGTTGTAGAAATGGACATAATGGACATAATGGACAAATTTTCAGTATTTTCAATGGATTTATCATCCATAAGTGTAAATTTATAACGATTTCTTGTTGTTTTTGAGACTTTGTCTTCTTCCATCAAGACATTGCTCAGAATCCTATTTGCGTATTTACTTACCAGTATTCCAAAACGCCTCCTTGCTGTCGAAGGATTTTTATTCCATATTAAGAAGTCGAATATCTCTTCAAAACCTTCTTCAGGGTTCATGCTTCCGTCTTGGTCCCTATTTTCGATAGTCTTGAGAATTTCGGCCTTTTCTACCCATTCATTTGGCCATTTCTGACTGGCAGTCTCAAAAAACTGCTTCATTGCAATTTCTTCCCGGTTTCCACCGATAGAGTTCAAGGTATCATTTTGCTGAGGAATCCCTATCCCTGCCGTCTCCAAAATGCCACCAACAACGTCCATCCAGGCCGGAAAAGACGCAAATGGCCTACTGCAATTAGGCATTCCTTTCTCATTCCAATTTCTGACTAAGGTATAAAGAGCCGAAAGAATGTCTGATCTGTGTTCTTTCACCCATCCATGCAGATTCGGATTTTTGAAGGTTCTCTGATTTGGGTCCTCTATGGCCAAAAACAGATTTATGAAAATGCTTCTGTATTGAATATCCGGCGTATAGCTTAGCCCAGTATTCGCACTTATAGAGATGGTAAGGATATTTGGAAAAGTATATTCAACATTGGCCCCTAATTTTCTGTCTCTGTGATATTCCCTGGTTATCAAGCCCTCTAGCTCTGCAGAATTAATGAAGCCTTTATTGTTTGAAGAGTGAAATACGGCCCGGCCAGAGCTTAAAACAGCAAATATCTTCTTTCTGAATTCCTCATCATTAGAATTTTCTTTTGATACGGCTGTATCCTCTATAGCATCCCCTTCATAAACTATTGAGACTATCCCGGCAGCGTAATCCTTGCCACTTCTTTCCCTGTTTGCCATATATACGAATAATGGTGATCTTGAAGTTTCACTTGGAAACAAACCACGACAAAAAGGCGTTAATAGATGGGCTATAGCATTGACTTTATCTTGTTCGCTTGTAAAAGCAAATTCTGAATAGATATGATTTAGTATCTCCTTTGCTTTATCTAAAGACATATTCGGGTCTATTTCTGGAGCGTTGAACGGCATAAAAGAGAAATGCATCGTATCATACCCTCTTTTTGGGAAACTTAGGTTTCCATTAATAAGATATGGAATCGGCACTGAGAAAAGCCGCTTTATTGCTGGCAATTTAGCTTTAAATTGGTCGAGGCTGTTCAAAATTATTTTCGCTAGATTCGTCCCTATGCTTTCAATTAACTTTCCGCTATACTTTGTTGAATAAAATGTAAAATCATTTTCTAGGAAAGTTATAAGCGAATCGGCATTGACCGGAATTAATCCCAATATCTGTCCTCTTTTTTTGTCGATGTCCACCAGCCCAATTCTTACAATCTCATCGGTATTCATCCGATAGAAAAGCTTTTCCTGAATGGCGTAAATATCAGCAATTTCTGAAACGAAATCCGAAACTGGTCTATTTGGCCCTGGTAATTCAATCCAAATTTTATCTGTATTTTCATCTTTTTGGCTGCTTTTTATCAGCGAATAGAGTGTTTTATCCAGCTCTTCCAGGCCAGCTTGTTCTAGCCATGAATGGATGCTAGTCTCATTAATTGACTTTGAAAATGTTTGCTGGATAGCTTCAAATCTCAGAGAAGCTTCTTCATCGTTGTTGAATCTGCATATAAACCCTATGACTTCACTTACAGCTTTAATGTCAAAGCCCAATTTCTTTCTTAAAAATCCTGTAAATGCCAGGGCTAAAAGCTGTCTATGGCCCTGGGTCCACTCTTTTACTACTGGCTCGATGAACTTCCAATTCTTATTTAATAATTTGAATCTTGATAGTAATTTCTCAATCTCTTCTTTTAACATCGTTGAAATTTTATCTGGGTTAGAAAGGTTGTTATAGTTCTGGCTGGGCCACTCTTTGCTTAGGCTCTTCTCTCCCTTGACATCCACTTTCACATTCGAAAATTGTGTAGATGAAACCTCAATGCCATCCGCAAAGTAATGGATATGGTAGCCATGCGGGGTCTCACTCATCCAGGTCTCTGAGCTGATTGAACTTAAATCTCTACTAAGCAATGCTTTGATCAGATTCTTGTCTTTTGTGTCAAAGTCAAACGTAAAAATATTATTAGAGACCTTTCCGTTGATGATCTGAATGCCATCATATCTGTTTTGCTGGATTCCACTCATCCATTGAGAATATTCCTGGCCTGTCGGCCTTGTAGCCTGGTATGGCGTCCAGGCCACTGCCGGCTTCTTCTCTGGCGTTGAAGGAACCCACTGGATTCCTTTTGATTTTAAAATGACAAAGTTCTCAGTTTCCATATATCTCCTCACAATATCGTTTCTTGATTTCTTCAAGTAGGCCCAACAAGAAATTTTGAGCAACCTTATCTTTCTGAGTAGGAACACCTGGCTGCTGACCTTCTTCATGAGCGATAAGCTTGTTGCTAATGAATTCATAAGCTTGTCTAAGATCTTCAGAACTCAAACTTTCTTTAATAAAATTAATTTTTATCATATAATTTCTGATAGGATGACCCTATTAAGATTATATAGAATACAAGTTGTATAACTCACCTTAGATTTCAATTTAAAATGTGTATAACGAAAGTATTTATATAAGGAAAACATTAATTTAGTTATTATGGTGGATAGAGATTATTTCAAAGAATACTATGAAAATCATAGAGATAGAATTAGAGCTCAAACTAGAGAAAGAGTCGCAAGATGGCATAAGAACCATCATCAAGAATTTTTAGCAAGCAGGCGAACAGAAGAATACCGTAAAAAGAGGAGAAAGACTTTACTTCATTATGTAAATTTATACTTCAGCAAATATGGAAGCTCAATTGACATAAGCGATTTATGGCCTAGTTTACGAAAATATGCAAATAGACCGTTGCGTGAAATAGTTAAAGGTAAAAAAGAGCGGGAATTTTTGAATGTTACTCAGTATAGCTTGAGAAGAAAGGAAGATAAGCCGATCATTGCTTATTTTTTGTTGGAACGGTATAAAAATAAAGGGTATAAAAATGATAAGAATAAAAAGGCCTCATCTTTCATAATTTCTTTATTAGGCGAAAGCCCGATTGAAACTCTAAAAAATTATGAAGAAAAACTCAGATCAAACATAAAAGGAGTATACTCGAAAGCTTCTAAAGAAAAAGCTGATAAAATCTTCAATGAGAATGTTGAGGAGTATAGAAAGAGGTATGATAAATGCTCTAATTTTGTCCGGGAAGAATATCATAAGATTGCAGACTCTACAGAGGAAAAATATGATAAGATTGTAGACCCTGCAAAAGAAAGATATGATAAAACTGTAGCTTCTGCAGAGGAAAAATATAATAAGATTGTAGATCCTGCTGTTAAAGAATATAATAAAGTTGAAAAGTCTGCATGGGAGGAGTATAACAAAACTGTAGATCCTGCATGGGAAAAATATAATAAAGCTATAGTTTCTGCATGGGAAGAATATAATAAGATTGTAGACCCGGCATTAAAAGAATATGATAAAGCTGTAGACCCTATAAAAGAAAAATATGATAAAGCTATAGTTTCTGCATGGGAAGAATATAATAAAGCTATAGTTTCTGCATGGGAAGAATATTTTAAGATTGTAGATCCTGCATGGGAAAAATATGATAAGATTGTAGACCCTGCAAAAGAAAGATATGATAAAACTGTAGCTTCTGCAGAGGAAAAATATAATAAGATTATAGAGCCTGCATGGGAAAAATCCAAAAGAGAAGATGGTTATTATCGTTGTCCAATTTCAGATTGCAATGCGAAGTTTAAGCATTTAGAGAAACTTAAACAGCATTATTTTGTTAGGCATGGGGAAGGTATAAAATTTATTCTCTATCTATTTGAAGATAAAGTTAATAAACTTTATCTAAAATAGTTAGAACTGCCATCTTAATTAGGTCGTCTTTAAATTATTATTCAATCTCATCTCATCATGGAAGATGATTTGAGTTATAATACCAAAAGACATATTGAGAGAATAAAAGCATCTCCATTCATCGAACCAAACAAACAGCTATTGATAAAATTCATCGAGCAAAAAGCAAAAGAAGCAGGGGGTTACTTCGATAGAACGACCCTATTGATTCGCATTATGAAAGAATTTAATGATATTGACTTAACTAAACTCACGAATGAACAAGTGAAAGAGACCCTTGAGAGATTGAATAATTTGAGATGGGAATATTCCTATACAAGCTTTGTAGCAGTGAGGCAGGTTTGGGTGCATTTCCTAGGGTTTATTAAGAAAGAGTGTAATCTCAACATTGATCCCAAAGCCGAAGCAAAGGCTTTCACTTCAAAGCAGAAAAGAAGGTTCATGACATTCACCAGGTTTATCAGAGATGGAAACTGATTCTAACTCAAAGGAATACACCGGGCCATACAAACATATAGCAGAGCTTATAGACTTTCTTAAAGCCAATGGGATAGATTTAGATAACACAGATACTCAAAGTAATACAACCAACGGAACGAATTAAGGGCCGATCACATTGTCTGATTAATTACCAATAGTTTAATTAAACTTAGACTGTTCCATTAGTTCTTTTGTGAGTAATACTTTTGAATCGCATTCGCTTGAAAGGTAATAGGATAAAGAAAACCGGCTTTTCTTAGCCCCGTCTGTATAATAATAAAGAATGACTCTCATTCCATCTTCTTTCGCAGCTCTTATAACTGGAACAAAATCAGTATCGCAAGTCAATAAAATTGCATTTTTAATACCCTTTCTATGTAATCTTAATAAATCAATTGTAAACAAAGTATCGACCCCTTTTTCAGTAAACTTATCTATTATTTTGCCGTTATTCTCTACTCTTAATTTTTGAAGCCGGCCCTCTCTTACTACTACTTCACTATCTTCAAGTCTTTTTTTAAATTTATCATATTTAGCTTTTCTCTTCGACTCATCTTGAGTTGGTTTTGAACTTTGAAAGGGAGGGCATGTGTATAAGAACACTTCTTTTAGCCATAAATTATTTTTTCTAGCCATTTGAATGGCTAACTTTTTTATATTAATACGCTTTTCTCCACCAAACCCAAACTCCTTTGAGATCAAATCTAAGTAGTGAGCATCGATTAGAACTGCTGTATTCTCCATAAAAACACTGGCGACCCCGTAGGATCACCAGGGATCATACTCACTAATAGAGATGCTATATTTATAAAGCTTTCGTGAGCCATAGCTTCAATTCAAACATACTATCTAAGTTCAAATGGCTTACAGAAGCAGGAAAGCTGGGAATTTTTAAGCAATTTCTTATATAATAATACTGATATTGATCTAAAAATTAATATTAATACTAGCCAAAGCCGGAATGTTTATGCAAAGGCCAGTCTAAATTTTTGAGCTTTAAAACTCACAATTTAATACACAATGTTGCCACATTGTGTATTTATCGATTAATCTCTTTTTTATCGCTCTATAATATGGTATAAATAGGAAAACACTACAATACCCTTTAAAATGCGAAAAATACTATACTAAAACTCAAAAAGACCATGTCTTCTATTAAAGAATATGAAAACGGAATCTCTTTGGCTGAGAAGTGGAATCTAAAAGGGATTAGAAAGAGATAGAGATATTAAACCATAAGATAAAAGACTATCCTATTACTTCAATACATTTTAGATTGAGAATCTCAGAGATTTACACGAGGAGAGATCCCCAGTTATAAATCTATAATCTCAACGGCCATTAATGAATTAACAAATGATGGCTTACCATCTTCGACAAACTCCATCTTATCTATGCTGTTCGCATTAATCCCGATTATAATGGTATTGAGATACACAATGCTTTAGCTTCTATATCAAAGGCCAAACTTCTCAAACCAGGGAACTTAGGCCTTTCCCAAAAATACCCCTTCTAACTGCTTATTTACAGCTATTTAGATATGCCTGGCTAAACCCTTTAATAAAAATCTCGCAAGAGGTAGCCCACAGAAGTAAAATTAGCCCTTCGAATGCCTCTTTGGATGTAAAATCATTCAATTTAACAGACTAACCTAACTCTATGAAAGCTTAAAAGTAAGTAAAGATTTAATTATTCAAATTATAATTATGCATTATGACAGAAGAAAAGGTAACACACAGAACAGGCCAGGTTCTAGGAATAGAAAAGTATAATTGTGAGATATGTAAAAAGGAAACAAACCAGAAAGTCATTTATTTTTCAACAAGAACTGCAAGTGCAGCTACAGGTTCATTTGGTTTGGTCGGTGCTTTATTAGGCTCTAAATTCAATGTTAATGTCCCTGACGGTGCTTTCTATGGCTATGTCTGCAATGAATGTAAATCCCTTTCTATTGCGAAGGATTGGGGAGCAACAAAGAAGAAGTATGGCTGGAGTGCTTTTTGGGGATTTAAAGGTAAACCTAAGGAAGACATAGAGTTTAAAATTTGGAAGAAATAACTAAAAATTAACATGAAAGACTACAGGAAGCCGCCAGGATTAAAAGATAAGATTAAGAAATCCTTAGGAATGAAGGTAAGGCAAAAATATGAAAGTATTCCATTACTTTCAGAGGAAGAGATAAGAGAAAAATATAAAGAAGAAGATTGGGGGTTTCTAGTTAATTACACAAAGCAACATAGGAAAGAATTAATTCATAAATACTTTTTAGCTCATCTTTCAGATACCAAAGCTATTAGAGGAACAAAGTTCTGTCCTGAACATAAAGTAAAATTAATAAAAATAACAACAGGAACAACCCCTAGTAGCTGGGTTAAAGAGTATAATAGAATCTGCCCGATATGTGGATATATAGGCGAAATAGGGCATGAAATGAATAAGTAAAATAACAATCTTTCATAATCCTTTTATCATAGTTGATCTATAAATTATCATTTTTTGATGGATTTTAACTTCTCTAGAATATCCGGATTAGATTTCAGGATTGCCATTAGCATCCCGGCCATCCCATCTATCTCTTTGAGTTTCTCTGGGCTAGTATTTATCTCGGCCTCTATCAATTCTTTCTCATCCAAAGGAGCACCACATCTTTGACAAATAGTCGAGAAATAAGGATTGGATTCTTTACATCTAGGGCATATCTTTACAGAGTTATGGTCCTCTTTATCAGTGGTTTTAATACCATAAACCTTCTGAAGCAATGAATCCTCTACATCCCTTTGGCTTAGGTGTATGTATACTTCAGCCATCTTAGATGAACCCGACCATCCGGCTAATTGCTTTAAAGTTTGCTCGGGAAGAGTCTTAGCTAACTCTGTCATCCTTGTATGCCTGAATAGATGGGCATGAATACGCTTGTTAATACCGGCCCTTTTGCAGATTATCCCTAACTGCTTTCTGAAATTCGGATATTCGAATGGAAGCATCTGGCCATTCTTCTGAATAAAGAAAACATTATATTCTGGCTTGTCCTTATTTGGATGGACAAGAAGGAATTGTCTTAAATCCCTGGCATACCAAACGATAGGGATAACTCTTTGGCCGGTCTTTCCCTTAACATAAAGCTTGGCACCATATGAATTAAACTCAATGTTTTGGATTTTTAGATCTAAAATCTCTGAGACCCTGGCCCCGGTCTCATAAAGAAGCTCTATGATTAACTTCATTTGAGGGCTTGTTGTATTTAGAAGCATCTTCTCGAAGTCTTCTGAGGTTATCAGATATTCCGGCATAAGGCTATTCTTTGGCTTTACTGGTTTAATGTCATCGAGGTTGATGTTAAGCTTATAGGTTTTGTTGAGCCATCGAATAAAATTCTTAAGAACTTTTACATTAGAATTTTTAGTCCAATCCTTCCACTTCCTATTGGAATTAATTGAGATTACTATGTTTTGGACTTTATTCTCATCGATAGTCCTGATGTCATAATCTATGTCATTGAAGATAGGTTTCAATGCCACGCAAAGTCTATTTAATCGATTGAAGGTTAACCCCTGACTTTGTTTGAATTTTAAGAACTCTAAAAGTATAGCCTTATTATTGTCCAATATTTTATTGCTGTTTGTTATACTCTTTATCTCATTTTCAAATATTCGCTTTCTCAATTCATCTTCCATATAAAACCTCACATTTTACATTTTTTAAAGACGATGAGAAACATTAACTAATTAAACTTCGCTCAGGGAGGGATTCG
>JAJZXP010000393.1 GCA_021806345.1 Thermoplasmata archaeon
AGTTGCTGGATCTTTGCAATGCTGTTGAATTTCTTACCTAAAGACTTCGGAAATATCGAAATCTGTAAGATTTTACATGTTACGATCAGAATTTTGGCAATATTAAACTTTGATTTTTAGACATTGTCAACTTCCGGTTGATAAGTACCGGTGATACCAGTAGGATGTCCTCAGCAACCCATCCTTTGTCTTGAACCGGTGCTTTAACAGCCATGACTGGATGGAGAAGTGCTGTTCCGCCTTGTCTGAGGTCTTCTCCACATTACTGTCATCAAGATACAGGAACACCTCCTTCCTGTGTTTCCTCACAAATGAAAGGAATCCTGCCATGATCTTATCCTCACCGTAAAGGCTCCTGATCCTGTCCAGCATAATAGCAACGATCTCCCTCTCGCTCTTGCCCTCGGTGAGCTTCATGACAGGGTCCCGGTTCTTTCCGAGCTTGTCCAGGTTTGTTTTGTTCGGGAAAAACATGTACCTGACCAGACGCTTTGCCATGTCCAGATGCCCTTCCATCTTTGCGTCCCTGATCCTGTGCGCCAGATCCTTCTCCATGTGGAAGAGGCACCTCTGCCTCCCTATTCGCACATTGAGGCCTGATGATACCCTTTTCAGGACGGTTTCGTAATGGTACCCGTCTGTTGTGATGAATACATGATCCGGGATGCTGAACCTTGAGAGCGCCCTCATGAAGAATCCTCTCAGCGTTTCCTCCTTCAGGTCGTCCAGTATCTCCTCCACAAAGTCTCCTGTCTTCGAGTCCTTCAGGAGTGCCCGGTACTTTTCAACGCCATCGATGTGTGCGTACTGCTCGTCGTACACGAAATATCCTGAGGATTCCATCATTCCCGACTGCTGTGGCGGCACATATCTCCTGATGGTTTCATGGGATATGATCACGTTGCCGAGAATGCGGAAGAGGTCCGCTGCCTTCCTCAGGGATGTCTTCACCCTGGTCCTGATGCTCTTCTCCCTGATATCATCAGGATAATGCTTTCCATAACCGTAATTGGGAGGGCGTGCAACAAATGAGTAACGGCAGTCCCTGCAGATATACCTCTGAACCCTGAACACTGTGCCGTTTTCCATGGTCCTGAGGCATGTGCCGTTCCTCACCACATTCTTTGAGCGGCACTGTGGGCACATGGGATTCATGAAGCTGATGAGATCATTCTCCCTGAGCTCCATGTCCATCATGGGAATGTTATTGACCAGAAAGACGGGGGAGGAATCCACTGAGGCATAATCGTCAAGAGATGTGAAAACTCTCCTGAACTCAGTGTATGGCGCCTTCCTCAGTCGCATGTAATAGAATATCTGCATCATATTTCATGATTTCGGTCTCTGCCGGGTTTGGTGGGAATTATCAACTAAATCTTGACAATGTCGATTTTTACAGTATAACAAACAGTATCTGTGAAAATATTTTATTACGCGGAATGATTCAGCATATGGCAGGGTTGGTAATCTGACGGAACATCTGATTATAGGAAAGGAATTTTTTTCTTATGTTGACAGTGAATTCCAACACATTTTACATGGAATCCTCAAAGTTTCAAGCACAATAAATCCTGAAAGGCTTAAAGATAACAATAGTCTTATAATATACTATTATGGCTCATTTTCCTTGGGTATCTCTGAATAGGCTTATAAGGAATAAAATTTTTCAAGATACCCTATGATATTTTTTAAACAGAAGGTTTACATATGGACGATTCATAGCCTATTATGGCTTCTAAGTTTCTAATACACACAAAAGACGACTTCGTGGGTGTTGCCACGGAAGATATTTCCAAGGGCGAGAAGGCTGAGGGAGTTTTCATGGACTCCCTGAAAAAGTTGCAGATTGAAGCCTGTGACAATGTACCGTTGGGACACAAAATAGCTTTGAGGGAAATGAAAAAGGGTGATAAGGTTGTAGAATACGGTGAACCAATTGGAGAGGTCTCCCAGGACATCAAAGCAGGTGCACATGTACACGTGCACAACATAAAATCAATGAGGTGGTAAATCGATGTCAACATTTCTAGGATACGAAAGGGAAAATGGAAAAGTCGGAATAAGGAATCATGTGCTTGTTATACCACTGGATGACCTCTCCAACAGCGCTGCTGTTGGGGTTGAGCATCTCATACATGGAACAAGAGCTGTGCCTCACCCTTATGGAAGGCTGCAGTTTGGCGATGACCTTGACCTGATGTTTAAGACTCTTTCAGGATTTGGTAAGAACCCTAATGTAGCTTCCGCCATTGTAATAGGTATTGAAGATAAGTGGGCCTCCAAGGTCGCAGATGAGATAGTAAAAACTGGAAAGCATGTGGAAACTGTGGGAATTGAGGGCTACGGAGACCTTAAGACAATAGAGAGGGCATCAAGACTTGCAAGGTACATGGTCCAAGATGCATCAGAAAAACACAGAAAGCAGTTCGACGCCTCCTCTCTTGTTGTCAGTACAAAGTGTGGGGAATCAGACACAACATCCGGTCTTGCATCCAACCCAACCGTAGGGGTTACATTTGACATGCTTGCCGACGAAGGAGCTACAATCATATTTGGAGAAACATCAGAGCTCACAGGTGCAGAACACCACATTGCAAGGAAGATCCCTGACCTTACCCTCAGGAAAAAGTTCCAGAAAATCTTTGACGATTACCAGGCTGAAATCACAAACCGGGGTGCGGATCTGCTTGGTTCCCAGCCAACACAGGGTAATATCAAAGGTGGACTTTCCACCATAGAGGAGAAGGCATTTGGAAATATTCAGAAGGCAGGTACAAGACCCATCGTAGGGGTACTTGACTATGCGGAAGAGCCTACGGCCGAAGGCCTGAATTACATGAACACCTCGTCCGCAGCTGCTGAGGCAGTTACTCTGTTTGCAGCCGCAGGAGCAGTTCTTCACCTGTTTACCACGGGTCAGGGGAATATCATAGGAAATCCAATAGAGCCTGTGATTAAGCTTTCTGCAAATCCAAATACAGTCAGAACCATGAGCGAGCATATTGACCTGGATGTTTCAGGACTGCTCAGATTTGAATACGATCTCAAAGAAGCAGGCAGGAGGCTACACGACCTTTCCATGAGGACTGCTTCCGGCCGCCTGACAGCCAACGAAATACTGAAGCACTTTGAGTTTGCACCCACAAAATTATACATATCAGCATAATTGGATAAATATGTCAGAAATAAGCGAAAAGGGAGAATTTCGTTCCAACACCCCCAAAAGAAATAGCGAGAAAATCCCGCTTTCCCTCAAGGCATATGACATGATCATGAATATGATCATGACGGGGCAGCTCAGAATGGGGCAATCCGTAACGGAAGATATGCTGAAAAACCAGTTGGGAATGAGTAAAACACCCATTCGTGAAGCCATCATTTCACTGGAGAATGATGGAATAATTTCCAAGGTGGGGCGTTTTTACAACATAGTGTACCTCACAAAGGAACAGATCAATGAAATCTATGAATTCAAGGTAGAACTTGAGGCTCTTGCTGCATATTTTGCAACCATCAGGATGTCCGCAGCAATGAAGAGAAATCTGAAGCAGATTGACGACAAGATTTCCAAAATGTCCACTGCTGACGCAGACCCCATTGCACTGGCGAACCTTTCAGGAAAACTTCATGCCTTAATAGCCAAGGGAAGCGAAAATACATACATTGAGAAGGAGATCAACATGCTCCGCCTGAGGCTGCGTATTGTCAGGATAACGATTTTCACAAGCGCAGGCCGGCGCACTGAAGAGAGGAATGAACACGAGGACATAACCCGGGCGATCCTTGGGAATGATCCAAAGGAGGCGGCCGAGGCAATGAGAAAACATCAGATGGATGTCTGGGAATATGTCAAGAATGAGATAGTTCCCAAACTTTACTATTAGTGGTTAGAATGGACGATTTTAAAATTCAGGTGGTGAAGGCTGGCATACCGCTGAGCGTAACCAACCCACCACAGAAATGGAATGGACAGTGGAGCTTCCAGGTATATGTGAAGGCACAATCTCATGGGAAAAATGGTTGGGGAGAAACACTTCCGGCCGCGCTGAACTCCATAGACACTTACTCAGAGATGATTGAAGGTTTTTTGAAGATAATTGAAAATTCTGATCACCATGATGTTAGGAACATTTGGGAGAAAATGTCTAGGTCATCGTTTTCCGGAGGATATGGAGTAACGACAGGTGCCATGTCTGCAATTGACATTGCCCTTTGGGACCTTAAGGCTAGAGAACTGGGTGTGCCTCTAAGTTCATTACTTGGCAGCAACTCAGGAAAAGCGAGGAGATATGCCTCTCTGTCACGTTATAACAGTCCGGAAGAAGCTCTCCAGATTGTAATGAATCTTGCTGATAAAGGTTTCACCTTAGTGAAGCTGCACCAGAGTGACCTTGACACCCTTGAAACTATGAAACTCATAAGAAAGGAACTTGGATATGACATTAAGATAGCGGCTGATATGAACTGTGCATTCAGGTTCAACCAGGCAAGGGAATTTGTCGAAAAGATGGCAAAGTTTGAACCTCGCTGGATAGAAGAACCTCTTTGGCCACATGACGATTATGACGGACTTGCGAAACTCAACAAGATCGTCCCTATAGCTGGAGGTGAGAATGAATTCAGCATAAACCAGTTTCTTGCCATGCTTCAGAAAGAATCTCTTTCATATTACCAACCTGATGTGGCTAAGATTGGTGGCATTACGCCCCTCCTAGACCTTATAGCACTCTTTAAAGCTTACAATACTGGCATAGCCTTCCACAGCAGGCCTCATAACGGGTGGGTCTCAACCATTGCATCCTCATGTGTGGCAATAGGAACTGGCATAGATGCTTGGATCGAGACACCACCAACAGGCATACCCGACAAGTACTTTGAACACCAGGTCACATTGGATAAAGATGCAATATCCACAAATGGTCCTGGAATTTCCATCTACCCCAAGGAACCAGTTACTTCACCCGGGACCTTTACGCCTCTAATTTTCCACCACGACTCAAAGAAATAAAGAGAATTAAAATGGATCAATAAGTCGGGCCTATTCTATAAATTGCAAAGTCATCTTGGTCATTTAATTCTGATAAGGTTTTTCTGCCGTTAGCAATGGAAAGAATATGTTCTTTTAGCCTATCGGCTGAATTATCGATAGTTTCCTCTCCATCCAATATTTTACTACAATTAAAATCTATAAAATCATCCATTAACTCATAAGTATTTTTGTTCGCAGTGATTTTTATTACAGGAGAAACAATATTCCCGGCGGGAGTACCCCTTCCTGTCGTAAACAAAACAAGATTACATCCTGAAGAAACTAGTCCAGAAACCGATTCTATATCATAGCCTGGCCCTATCATCATGAAATGGCCATTAGAAGAAGGTATTTCAGAATAATCCAGAACTCCAGTAACTGGAGCAGAACCTGATTTTTTAACAGCTCCTAAGGACTTTTCTTCAAGTGTGGTAATACCTCCATCCATATTTCCCGGTGATGGTTGTCCTCCGCGCAGCCCGGTTTTGGAACCATGACTTAACTTATTTTCCATGTTATTAACTGTTTGAATTATTTCCCTTCCTACTCTCTTGTCGAGGCTTCTATTGGCATAGATATGTTCAGATCCAATGAATTCTGGTATCTCACTTATGACTGTAGTGCCACCATTATTAACGATCCAGTCCGAGATTGTACCGACCAATGGATTGGATGCCAATCCACTAGTATAGTCAGATCCCCCACATTCTAAACCTATGGATAAGTGTTCTATTGGAGTATCTTTTCTTTTTGACTTTACTGCATCCTCGGTCAACTCTTTTACTTTCTTTATCCCTTTTTCAATGGTATCCTTGCCACCATAATTTTGAATGTTGAGATGTGCCACCGTCTTATTTTCAGATATTCTGTCAGCTAATTTTTCGTAATCTATAGCCTCACATCCTAAACTTATGACCAGAACGCTATTCACATTGGGATTCTTACCAAGATTTGTAATGGTTCTTTCAGTTTGAACCAAATCTTCTCCGGATTGTCCACAACCATAAGGATTGTACAAAGCTTTAATGGCTCCATCATCGTAATGATAATAATTTTTAGTGCTTTCAACAATCCTTTTTACGGTAATCCCCGAACACGCCACAGTAGGTATAATTAAAATATGATTTCTAATTCCAACCCCATTATCTCTTTCGTAACCTTTGAAAGTTTCATTCCTCATTTGAAACACCTCGGCTCCACCTTACACTTTGTAAATTATGGATATGAACAAGTTCACCCTTGTTAATATGCTTAACAGCTTTTCCTATAACGACCCCATACTTAACAATTGGATCACCCTGGTTAAAATCGGAAAGCGATGCTTTATGTCCTTTAGGAATGTTAGTTTTAATCTCCATAGAGTAGCTTGTTTTAGTTCCTTTAACTTCTACTATGTCTCCGACATCAAATTCTTGTAGAGCTATCGCAACGTTATCTTTGGGATCAATCAGTAAAGCTATCTTAATTTGTTTCATCCCCCTTTTGTAATTGTAATTAAATAAAAAATAAGGGTTAAATTATCAATACTAAAAAAAATTTTACTAAGCTACAATTTCCCCGCTCCCATTATAACTGGTTTGCTCCTTTGAACAATCTCCTCTTCTTCTGCTGTAATTTTCGAGAGTGATTTGCCCCTGAATTTACTTTCACCATTAATTAAAGCTAGAATCAATGTGGGTATAGCTGTGGCAATTATCATTAACATTATAGAATTGCCAAATCCATAAGCTGGCCGCAAGTAAGCTATAATAAATGGAGAAAAGCCCGAAAATGATGTAGCTAACCAACCCAGTCCTTCTCCTGAACCCCTCATTTCTGTGGGATACCTTTCACCGATGTATGCAGGTAGTAGTCCCCAAACTCCATTGGGTATCAACCCCATGAAGAAAATGATAATAAACAATTCCGCAGGAACGGCCAATGTAACCCAAAATGGAGCCAGGATTACTGCGATAATCATTGAAAAAGTAATAACCCTATCTCGCCTGAATCTTTCTGAAAGTTGTCCCAGAAGTGGTTTACCAATGATAGAACCTATAGTCCACGCTCCGATGTAAAGGTAAATATCTGATGTCGCTACGTGACGAACAGTTTCCAAAAATGTTGGGTAAAGTATCCAAAGTGCCCAGGCGTTTAGGTTTATGGCCGCCATAAACAAGAAGGTTATAATCGTGATCTTTCTATATCTTTTTTGAAAGAGGCTTTTCATTACAGTGGCCAGACTTTCCTTTTTTGCCCCTTGTTTGTTCCATAACTCACTTTCTTTGGTTCTCAGAGCAATTACTGTACCTATTAATCCAGGAACAATGCCTGTAAACCAAACGAGTCTCCAACCATCCGCAAAGGATAAGAGAATCCCTGATACTACGGCTACCGAGAAGAAAGCAAAGTCAAATCCAAACATCATTATCCCGGAACCCATTCCTCTGAATTTAGCAGGGAAACGTTCAATTGCATATGCGGCACTTACACTCCAGGTTGCACCAAATCCTATACCATACAAAATACGCAATAGGAAAAACGAGTAGATATTGAAGCTCAAACCTGTAAGTGCAGTAAAAATTGTTATCCACACAAAAGAAAATATCATGAGCTTTTTTCTGCCTAGCTTATCGGAGTAGGAACCAAAAATAAATGTCCCTATTGCTTTAGTTATTAGCATTCCCCACAAAACTTCTGTTAAAGCTATCAAACTAGTGTTAAGGAAAATAACCGATGTTGCCAGTATTATGGCATATATTGTATTATCATAGCTGTCAACATACCAGGCAAGAGACCCACTTCCAACAGATAGCCAAGAATTTTTTGGGATATCACGAATTTTGTTAATATCTTGTATTTCTACTTCACCCATGTCCTATCACTTGTTCCCTACATCATACTATACAAATTTCGTATTATTAAAGATTTTCATTGAAATATACTATAGTGTATACCACAGCATATATCAACGCCTAGTTTGAAATGTTTGTCTGAAGTAAAATTTTAGTTTTGACAATAGTGTGTCTCACATTCTATGAACGAATCTCACCACGTACAAATAGTACTTAGGTACATCTAACCGGACAGTATGCTTCCAAATCGCGAGGACCTGGAATGATGAGTTTTCTCCATGTTGTATATCATCCCACCCCTTCTTAAACGTGAATTTGGCGTATTGTGTCCATGACTTCTTTGAAGTAAGAATTTCTTACATAGCTAACTACAGTTTTCTATTCGGTGTACAAACTCTTGTGAAAAGATGTTCATAAAAAATCTATGTCTATTTATCATAACATCTATATCCAAAAATATCACGTTTCCCAGCACTCGTCTCTAACCAAGAGCTATTTTCCTCATTGATAATCTTCATTTGATATTCGAGGTGTTCAAATTTCATGAGGCCATCCAATCCATGAATAAAACTTGTCGTTTCCGTCAATGGGTTCACAAGAAGGGCAGTTTTCGGAATTTACTCAGATATTATGGCTATATTAATAAAAAGATGAGATAAGTGACCTAAGGTTTATTTATGGCGCTCATAGGCTCCTTATTCTCTTCAAGCACCCGTATAATGTTGCTAGCACATATTTCGTCCATCTTTTCAATGGACTCTTTTGTGAAAGCTGCGATATGCGGAGTAACTATTATGTTATCCATCCTTAACAGGTCCTTGTCTTTTGGCGGTTCCTCATCAAAAACATCAATAGCTGCCCCTTTAATTCTATTTTCATTTAATGCCTCCTTGAGATCACTTGTGACGATTATTTGGGATCTGGCCGTATTAATAATGAAACTATCCTCTTTCATTGTATTAATTAATTTCTTATTGATGAAACCTTTAGTTTCCGGGGTAAGAGGTGTATGTATAGTAATGATATCAGATAAAGAAAACAGTTCATCTACATCCACTTTTGAGAAAGAACTATCGTTAATATAGGGGTCGTAATATATTACATTTGAGCCTAATGTTTTACAAATAGACGCCACTTTTTTTCCAATGTTTCCGAGCCCAAAGATACCAACTGTCAATTTGGTAAGATTCCGGCTCATAAAGACTCTTCTGTTCCAAGACCCCGTTCTTAACGACTTATCAGCTTTAGTAATCTGTTTAACAATACTGAAGATTAATCCAATTGTAAATTCAGATACGGCATCAACTTCCTCTTCTGCAATTGGGGTGGTAGTTATCCATATCCCCTTGTTAGTCGCAAATTGAACATCAATCTTGTCGTATCCAATACCACGTCTAGCGATTATCTTCAGTTTATCTGCTTTTGATAGCACTCTGGATGAAAAATGATCTAGCCCCGCCACTACAGCGTCATACTTGTAAATTATTTTCGATAGTTCTTCTTCTGTAAACCATTCGTTTCTATCATTAGAGGTTACTTCGAAATGCTTCTTCAGATTTTGATAAGGTACATCGCTGAAGAAAGGTGCTGTTATTAGAACTTTCTTAAAGGTTGGCACCCCCTGGAAGTATAGATTTTACTTCACCAGCTAGCTTATCATAAACGGGCTTATTAGTGGCTATCGTTGATGCATCCCAGACGGCCAACGCGTGAAATGCCACAATATTCGTGATATTCATTAAACACACATCTTTTTTTATTATTAAAATATTCTGTTATTAGAATATACTACAGTATATGTTAAAACATATTTCAAAAAACAAGTATAAGGAGATGAACATGTTGGGTCTTATTGGATATGCTTGAAAAAACTATGTGACTTAATAAATTACTATGGTTTTGTTTTTTGAAATACTATAAACAATTTTCGTGCATTATCACGCATGATTGAGATCCCTGTTATCCAGTCATCCAGTGTATTGCAGGAACTTCCTAAAGGACTCCAAACAACGTTCAAAAGATTTTCGTACAGACCGTTCTGCAGGTACGTGAAATCGTCATGGGTCCCCATGCCAGGTCAGTCAAACATCTCAACAGTTTTTGATAGAGCACGTGTACCAGAGCAATCTCAAAAGATTTACCAGTAACTTTGAATCCCCAAGTCTCTTCAGGAAGTCGGTGAGTATGATCAACGGCTTCTACACCGATTCTGTCTTATCATATATGACAATGACTTCTAGCGATCGGGAAAGCGCTTCTAAGGGGTAGGATGGGCATTATTGAGCTGAAAGGTCGAAGTGCATGAGCGTATCAGTGATGAACGATGCTGTGGTAACCTCTCTCAGTTTATGCGGATACCTTTGTGGAATGCATTTGTTATGCTATCCTTGGAAAGGAACCTGTGCCTTTTAACACCGTCTATTCATATATATTGTTTATCGTCCCGGAAATACTGTGCGAAGTAAAGTTCATGACCCTCAAGCTTCTCATGGACGGATTTCCCCGGTGTTTCCCAGGAAATGGCCTTGCGTAGGAATTTGCCGAACATCTTCAAAGTTTTTCTGAAGAATGAGAGGATCTGTTATTTCACACCTTATGCATGTGCCGTTTCTCACCACTTTCTTTGAATGGCAATGCGGAAACATTGGATTCATGAAATTTATGTGCTCATAATCTTTCAGATGCAAGTCCATCGTTGTGACATTATTGATCATGAACACGGTGGTTCATCAATGGATGTAATATTGTCAAGAGTTGTGGATATGCTCTTGAATTCCCTATAGGGGCCCTTCCTCAGCCGCATGTCACGGATCGGGTTGAAGATATTTCACGATTTCTGCCTTTTCTGGATTTTGTGGGAATAGTCTACTAAATTGTGACAACATCTTTTAACACATCCTCTATGATATTTTCTTTGGTATTGTCTCAAGTATTCTATCTCATCATTGCTTTAAAAAACATGTTGAATTATGGAAGCTAAAAAATACATGCAAAGGTTTAACTGAACCACAGAGGATTGCTTTCATAGATGGAGCAATAAACAATACAAATTTAAGCGGTGAAAGAAAATATATCCGCGTGAACGATCTTTGTATTGAACTACTATCATGTGATGGGAAATGAAAACTGAACCGAATGAAAAGATGAGTTTGACAGAAACTGCTTACAAATTCATATTTGATGGCATACTCAATGGCCGCTTCAGGGCCGG
>JAJZXP010000184.1:0-1846 GCA_021806345.1 Thermoplasmata archaeon
AAATACACTAATAAGAAAGATCCTGGTGGAAAATGGGCTGACGCGATAGATATGGCGCAAGGGGAGATTTTGTGCTTCTTAGACGATGATGACGAGTGGACTCCTGACAAACTGGCTAGTGTTGATAGAATATTCAGTTCTGCCAAATCTCTTGGATACTACCATAACAGCCATGTGAGTATTGACTATGATAATACTATTCTCGAAAATTTTCCAGAACTGAGGCATTACTACACAATCGCTAAAATAAGGAATTTTTCAACAATGGACAAGCCGGAATCCAGAACAAATTTTCAGTTAATGTCTGCATTAGGAGCACCATTTAATAGCAGTTGCATTAGTTTGAGAAGGGAAATTCTCGCTCCATATGTTGACTTCCTCAGAAAAGGGAAATGGATGGTGGACTATTTTTGGTTTTATGCATTTGCCATATCAAAATTTGACATTCTGATAGATGACAAGGCATTGACGCTTTACAGAAGAAGAAATGATGCAAAGGGAGATTTGCTGAATAATATTCGCAATAGCCGCAACCAAAAAATAACCATTTACCAGCGTTATTTAGATTCACACAGGGTTTACGTGCAGATGGTGTTGGGGTACCCCATTGAAAAATACATCAAATGGTTGATTTCCAAAATAGAATTAATGCTGGATATGTACAGCAATGAGGCAAATGATATTTCTAAATTAATTTCCATGCGAGATATGCTAAAATATCTCCCCATGTCAAGCAAAACTGGATTCCTGTCTTCAGTACTCTTAGGGATTACTGCCTCGATAGGTTTTTTATCTAAGAAAGCTTCGATGGGACTAGCAATTGGTCTAGAACGATTGGGTCTATCGTTACTTTAGGTGGAGAGCAAATGAACATAAGTGATTTGAATGGTTGTGTGACAGTTGTTAGGCCTGAATCAACAGCCAGTTCTGGAACCAGTACATACACCTCAAATGTTTTGAAGGGTCTTGGTGAAATAGGATTACAATTTAAATTAATATCCGTAAGAAAGAGGGAAATTTCCATTGGGGGAAAACCACGTTTTGGAATTATTTCTCAATTGCTCAGTGCCCAATTAAAGCATACAAACACTAAAGTGGTGCATTCCCTGTCACCTAGCTCTATCATACGAGGCACAAATATTCTGACTGTGCATGATATAATTCCTCTCATAAAGAAAGATATATACATGAAATCCAGAATAGATAGGCTTGCATTTGAATTCAATAATAGAAAAGTATTGAATGTACCAATTCTATTGCTCTCATCCCAAACTGTTAAAAATCAGATGCAGGAAATTCTTCACATAGATGAGGAACGTTTGAAGGTAATACCTCATCCAATAGACCATGATTCATTCTTTTTTCAACAAGGTGCCTCTTTTCAACATAGTAACAAAATCAATGTGGTGATGGTTAGTGACTTTAACCCAAGAAAAAGGGTCGATGTTGTAATAAAGGCATTGAGGGGCGTGGATGATATAGAATTCTATCATATTGGCCCTGTTAATGCTTGGAATGGCAGGTTCAGGGAGATAAAGGCAATGTCGGAGGGTTATGGTAATATTCACATTCTCGGCAGGTTGCCAGTGGAGAAAATGAGACAATTTCTTTCAAATGCTGATGTCTTTGTTTTTCTTAGCGAGGCAGAAGGCTTTGGCTTGACACCAATAGAAGCGATGGCCTGTGGAACAAATGTCATTGTTAGCGATTTAGGCATTTTCCATGAAACTTTAGCTAATATGGCTTTTTTTACAGATAACGAAAAATTTTCTGCAGATACTGTCAGAATGGCTATAAAAAATAAATTAAAAAGAAATGTTCTTATGGACTTCTCAAATAAATATTC
>JAJZXP010000184.1:1946-10930 GCA_021806345.1 Thermoplasmata archaeon
GAGAGAAGGCTTGTCAAACGTAGTGATATCGTGTTTTCAGTAACAGCAAATGACATGGAGGATCTTAAAAATTTTGACAGCAGTTCTGTGGACAAATTTCACTTGGTTCCACATGTGCTTCCTGAACATGGGATTGGGTGGAAAGGGGCTGGCAGCAGGGGAATTTCATTCATAGGCTCTATGTATGGCCCCAATATTTCTGCGCTGAAATTTATACTTAGCCTCGCAGGCAGATTGCCAGAATTTCATTTTAACATCATAGGCAATGTCAGAACCGGCTTTTTTAGGAAGAAACTTCCAAATGTTACTTATCATGGGATCATTGATGATAATGCCAAAGATGAACTGCTGGCTAACTCTATGCTTGCTCTGAACCCGGTTTCTGAGGGGTCTGGGAGAAATGTAAAGATGGTAGATTACCTCCTCCACTCGGTTCCTATAATCTCAACCAGCATTGGCGTGAGAGGATTCGAAGAGTATGGTATAACTGATGCTGTCAAGGTCGCCCGCACAGAAGATTTCTATGATTTTATAAAGCATCTCGACAGCAACCGGGAAGACCTCGTGGTTCTTTCATCCAAATCCCGTAAAATTTACGAAGAAATTCTAAAAAAAGAATCTCTAGAGAATCCAAGCCAGATTATTATGGACTTAGTTTCAAAGAAGCGGTCCCTCTCAACGTCAAACTGATTTTTTGGGAAGTTAGTGAATTTTTTGTTATGCTGGATTTGTCCGCCCCTTTTCTATACATGACAACTTAAGTGGTTACGTGTGTCTTCTTCTGTTCCACTTTATTACTCCTGGTGTATTTCCGGAATCCCTCTTCCAGCACATTCCTTAGATGGTTTAACTGTTGAAAGCCCCCGTTGTCCTTCCTTAACCACGACAATGCTGCAATTTCCCGATAACACCAAATTTTACCAATCCTGATTTTGATAAAGAGAAAAAGGTTGTACTTGTTTATGGCCGTATAATGCCGGAGGAACCCGGGAATACAAAACTGAAAGCGATGAATTTGGACTTGGCTATGGCAATACAAGTGAGGTTGCCCAGAGAATACAGGAATCCCTTGAATTCAGCTGTTACAAAAGACTTGAGATATATGAATCCAGGTGCATGTTCTCAGCTACTAAATTAAATGAAAAGATCAGGCCACTTACAAAAGAATTTATGGAGAATTAGATGATTATTAGCGCGTTTCGCTGAATAGTTGCCTGTAGATAGACGAATATTGCTCTGCTGACTTTATTGAGTTGTAGTTGTCCTCCACATGCTGAATTCCGTTTTTTATCATGCTTGAAAATGAATCCTTATCCTCATTGAAAGTGTTAATAGCTTCCTTCAATCTGTCGGCATTTCCAGCAGGTATACGGATGCCTGTATCGTCCGGAACGACTTCTTCCAAAGTGGGAATATCAGAAACTATCGGGATTGTTCCAGATGCCATTGCCTCTAATATTGAGAAACCCATTTGCTCCTCCCAATACATTGTTGTGATGCTTGGTAAAAGGAAGAGGTCGGCATTCGCATAATAATCGAATATGTCAGAATATCGCACAGAACCCAAAATTTCAAAGACATCTTCTAATCCTAAATTTTTGACCATATCCATAATATATCGGGAGAACTTAGGATTTCCTGATCCCAGGTGAAAGTATTTCACCTTGCTGCTCTCCATCTTTAATTTCTTGAGTGCCCTTAGAATATAGGTCAAGCCCTTGAAATACTCCATTCTACCAACTCCAAGGATTATAGTACAATCTTTGGGTGCCTTCATTGTATTGTAAATTGATGGGTTCTCTTTTCTACCCCTGATCTTGCTAATATCAATACCTGGATGTATCTTGAAGATCTTGCTTTCATCAATGCCTTGCCACAGGAGTGAGAATTTCGCCTCCTCTGATACAGGAAGGAAGTAGTCAACCTGTTTGAATACTTTTTCTTTCAATTTTGCTGTAGGGGCAGTTTTTTCTATGGAAAAGCTGTACGGAATATTCTCCCAGACAGTCATTGCAGATTTCTTGACCTTTTTCATGGCCTGAAACGAGGGATAGTATGCCTCATCTACTAAGTGAAGCACATCCACCCCATCAAATAGTTTGGCCCAGAGAAACATTTTGCTCGCATATTCCTGAATATTCTTGTCGAGACCATACCTTACCATTTTTCCAAATCCAGATGACAAAAACATCTTGTTCAAAGTTCGGTTTCCCCTTATATTCCGGACCCTTCTGAATTCCGCCCCATTACTTTCTGTGGGGATTGCTGTTCCTATTAAAATTGGCTTGATATTGTGATCTTTTAGGGATCGGTAAATTGGCAATTCCCATTCTGGGATCTTGTTTCCCCTGACAATTCCTACTTTGATTTCTTTTGTGCTATTCAAGGTTTACTACTTTACGAATATTTCACATACCTTATTTTTTCCGGTATAAAATTAAGTTTCGATCCTTTTTGTTTAGGCATACGGACGTATGTATAAAATTTCAAATATGCTATGTTATGCACATAGTTGGGGCAGCTCCTCTAAATGCTGTCATAGCAAGGATGGCACAAGATACCAAGAATGTTCACTGCCATGGTCCATTAGGGGATGAAGACCTTGCAAAAATTTTCAACGAATCGGGATATATTTGTTTTTCCCTCTAAAGTGGAAACATACGGCATAGTTGTTCTCGAAGCTCTTTCAGCTGGGTTATATATCATTTGTGGAGAAAATTTAAAGGGGACTTTTGACGATTTGAAAGAAAGAGATTTTCTTGAATATTGTGCATACGACACCAAATCCATAAGTGAAGCAATAAACAATGGATCAAAAAACATAGAAAAAATCAGGGCCAGAGCAAAAAAACCCGTGAGCATGCAATGGAGAAATACGATTGGAGCATGATAGCAAAAGATTTCTATGGAAAATTAAGAAAGGTTGCAAATGCAACTGATGAGTATGCTTAATCAGGGTTGGGCAAACCATCATATTGGCTTATTTGTACTAACTGGTCCTGTACTCCTTATTTTCTTATTGGGAAGTCAACCTTAGATTGCCTTGAAATTACAATTACTCCATGGGAAATTTCATTATTGTTTCCACAACACCTTTTTAAGTCTTTTTCCATTAACAAATATTTGAGAGCAATTATACTGAATAGAAACCCACCTCCATCTTCATTGTTTAAGTACTCCAAAGATTTAACCAATGTCAAATCGCATAATTCTGTATTATTGAATATTGTAAATGATTCTTCCAGATGGAATAATCCTCACATTGGCATCGATGTGAAAATTCCTTTGGGCAATAACTTTTATATTTCCGGTATACTGAGCAGATTCACTTACAAAAATGTGATAAAAGCAGTAAATTCAAGCATTACCCATGAGGAAGAAGTCTTGCTTCATATGGGTTCACCATTCGCCAATCCCTCTTTCTCTAAACAATTCCCAATAACCATGACAGTACACGACAGCCCAAAAGCTCTTTTTCAGGCTGGTTTGTACAGGATGGGATCAGAAAGCAATTCCGAATACTCGAAAAGAATGAAATTAACAAGGATTCTCTACAACAAAGCAATGAATCTGCCTTATTTATGCACAAACAGCAAGCATGTTGGGCAATCAATTAAGGAATTTGGGTACGATGGTGAAATTTTCGTCCTATACCCTCCGGTTTCCAATTTTTTCAAACCCCTATCTGACAAGAAATATCTCAGAGAAAAGCTAGGACTTCCTCAGGATAAAGTGCTGATCCTTTCAGTATCCATAGACGAAGTCAGGAAAAATCTGGATTTAGTCCGGCATGTTGCATCGACAACAAGAGACTGGGCTTCAATGGTTCGAATAGGTTCGGATATAGGAAGTGGTTTTTCTTTTAGGAACTTGGACGATGAAACTTTGAACATGGCCTATAACGCCTGCGATTTGTTGTTAATGCCCAGCATTGAGGAAGGATTTGGTTATCCGATAGTTGAAGCATTTAAGGTTGGGATTCCTGTTGTAGCTTCACAAATTGAAGTTTTTGAGGAGGTTGCGGGCTCGTCTGCCATTCTCGTGAAGGAAAATAACGTTCAGGACTATGTTGAGGCAATTAAGGACGCCTACAAAAACAGGGAGGAACTTATTGCGTCAGGTAAAGAAAGGGCAAAAAAATTTGACCCGGAAGTATTTGCTATGGAAACAAACAAGGCATATAGGAAGATTCTTGAAAAGCATTAATTTCTAAATAAGATCCTTGAAGCGCCTGTCCCTTCTAGCAAATTCTATGAATGTTTTAACCCATAGTTCCTTAGTGCCTATATCAAATCTTTCTCCGCTGATTTCGTAACCCACTAGCTTCTCTTGCTTCGCCAGTGCTTTCAAAGCATCACTTAACTGGTATTCTCCATTTTTTCCTTTTTCAAGTTTTTTAATCAGGGGATAAATATCCGGATGCAGTATGTAAGTTCCAGTTATGCCCATAAGGCTAGGAGCTTCTTCAGGTTCAGGTTTTTCTATGACGTCATCTATATCCCAAACAAGGTCAGTTCTCCGGCTTCCGGATATTATGCCATAGTCTCTTACCTTGTCTTCAAGAACTTTCTCCAACATAACCATGCTCTTTTTTTCCTTTGCATAAGCTTCCAGCATTTGGGAAGTGGTGGTGAGATTGCTCTTTGAGCGATATATGGTATCACCCAATAGAACGACGAATGGGTCATCCCCCGTAAATTTCTCCGCATACCTTATTGAATCGGCTAATCCCTTTGGCTCCCTTTGCCTGACAAAATATATTTCAGGGATATCATCAATATCAAATTCAGAATGGAATGAATCCAGTGGGTGTTTATCAAAATAATCTACGATTGAATCCTTTCCATGACCAATGACTATTAGAATATCTTTAAGCCCTGATTTTACAGCTTCTTCCACCACATAATGGATTACTGGCTTATCCAGTACTGGCAACATTTCTTTTGGTTGAGCTCTGGTTAACGGATAAAAACGAGTTCCAGATCCCGCTGCCGGTATGACAACTTTTTCTATTTTCTTAGGTATGCCTACCAACCCCAACATATTTCTTGACACTTTCTGGTTTGACAGTTCTCCTGGCATCAACCACAATACCATTGTAACCAGATAGCATTTCTGAAAATTGTGGCCACTCAGTTGCAACAACGGCCATATCAGTGCCATCAAGGCATTCATTTATTGTGTCACATCTGTTTGTTATGTCCAAATTTTTAACAACGGGGTCGAAAACCTTCACAGATGCCCCCTTATTGGAAAGGAGGGAAACGAGTTTCAAGGATTTGCTTTCACGCAAGTCATCTGTGTCTTCTTTAAAACTTAATCCCAAAACACAAATCATGGCCCCCCGCAGACCTTTTCCAAGCGATGTAGTGCAGATATCCGCTATCCGATTCTCACGTTCAGAGTTAGCTGAAATTGCACTCTCGACAATTGACAGTTTTTCGCCGGCATCTCTTGCGTAGGTGGCAATCGCTTCAGTATCTTTGGGAAAACATGAGCCGCCATAACCGATCCCTGCTCTGAGGAAATCTTTGCCTATTCTTGGATCCAAACCCATACCTTTGGCTACGGTGGACACATCTGCATTAGGGATCTTCTCGCACAAGTTTGCGAATTCATTGATAAAAGATATTTTTGTAGCCAGGAATGAGTTGCTTGCGTATTTTATAAGCTCCGCATTTTCATTGGTCGTCTCAATGAATTCAGAATCAATGAAATTCCATATTTTGCGGGCTAGTTCAAAATCTTCCTGCTCTCTTGCTCCAACTACTACCCGGTCTGGAAATAAGGTGTCGTGGATGGCGGTTCCTTCCCTGGTGAATTCCGGATTGGAAATTATTTTCATACCAGTCAAGCTGGATAATTCGCCGGCAGTGCCTGGAATTACAGTACTTTTCATTATAATTGCTGTATCGGGAAAATTCTGCTTTATGGACTCACAAGCATCCTGAACATATTTCAATGATATTCGGCCATTGATGCTTGGCGTGGCAACGCAAACGAATACTGCTGCGCATCCTTTTAGGTATGAATAATCTGTTGTGAATTGAATATTCTTTCCTGCGTTTTTAAGGGTTTCTTTCAAATTAGGCTCATAAAAAGGTAGCTTTCCCGAGGCAAAACTCTCTATCCGATGCCTGTCTATATCCACTCCTATAACAGAGTTCCCTTTGCTAGCCAGCACTGCAGCAGTCACAGACCCCACATATCCCAAACCAACAACGCCAAGTTTCATCTATAATCCTCTTTTTGATTTCATCCAATCGATAGTTTCTTTAAGGCCAATTTCCAGGTCGACCTTCGGTTCCCAGCCCAGGTTCTCTCTCACGAGGTGCGTATCAGCCGCCCTTCTTGTTGGGTCATCATCTCTTCTATCCTGGAATTGAAACTGCGAGGTACTTCCTGTCATCCCTTTAATTTTTTTGGCCAGCTCCAAAATTGTTATTTGTTCCGATGAACCAATGTTCAATATCCTGCTGCCAAGTACATCTTTGTGCAGAAACTTCCAGGTTGCATCTACCCAGTCATCCACAAAAAGAAATGACCTTGTCTGTTCACCATTGCCATGGATTGTAAAACTTGAGTTTTCCAAGGCCTGTAAAATGAATCTAGGTACAACTCTCCCATAATATCCATCTTCCCTAATTCTGGGCCCATAAACGTTAAACGGCCTCTGAATTCTCACGTCTATCCCAAATTCCCTCTGGTATGCCATTGAGAGGGCCTCTGAGAACCTTTTTCCCTCATCATAGCAACTTCTTATCCCATTCGGACTTACATTTCCATTGTACCCCTCAGGTGTAGGGATAATGGAAGCTTCCCCATACACTTCTGATGAAGATGTGTACATAAAAACAGAATCAGATTTTCTTGCTATGTCAAGCATGACCTTAGTGCCCAAAGAATTGGAAAGTATGGTCGAAGTTGGATGAGAAATATAATCTTCAGGTGATGGCCTCGCCGCCAAATGTACAACGAAATCGTATTTCCTATCATCAGAATAGTCTTCAATGTGTTTCCGAACAAGTTCGACATCATTCGGAATGTTAATCTCTGCACTGGTGGAAAAGTCATCTACAACTACCACTTCCATCCCTTCGGCCAGTGCTTTTTCTACTAGGTGAGAACCAAGGAAGCCGTTGCCCCCGGATATAAGTATTCGCTCCATCACTTGCTGTATTCTTTCTACGAATTAATTATTTCATATTCAAACAACAATCTTTAATGACCGAGTTTCCTGAACATAAGGACTGCTTTCAGGAGTCAAAGAAATTCAAGGCAAGCGCCATCAGTCTTTTTCTGATTCATATGATAACATGAGTTGAATTCCTTCCTGTAGGCCAACTGCGGGGTTCCAGCCCAGTTCCCTTATTTGGGAGATATCTGCGGCTCTTCTGGCGGGGTCATCCGGAGGCAATGGTCTGTATACAATTTCAGAATTGGATTTTGTAATCTGTTTAATTAACATAGCCAAATCACGAATCTTGGTTTCTTCGTCATTCCCTATATTGTATATTCCGCCTTCCTTGCCATCTTTAATTACTGCCATTATCCCCTTTACAGTGTCCTTTACGTATGTGAAGGATCTGGTCTGGTTACCATCACCATAAACCGTAAGATCCGAACCTGAAATTGCCTGCTGAATGAATCTGTCCAAAACCCTTCCGTATAAATCCCCACCCCTCATTCTTGGCCCATACGTGTTGAAAAGCCTGAGGATTATGTGCCTGAGCTTATACTCAATTCCGTATGCTTTTACAAGGGCTTCACCAAAGCGTTTGCTTTCATCATATGGTGACCGGCTCCCAACACTGCTGACCCTTCCCAAGTACGATTCGGGGGTTGGAACCAATTCCGGGCTGCCATATACCTCAGATGTTGATGCAAAAACATAAAGGGCATTAGAATCAAGAGCCAGACGAATCAGGTTGTCATTTCCAACTGAATTTGTCAAGGCTACCTCTACCGGATAAGTCTCCCATTCAACGCGGCTTGCCCTGCTTGCAAGGTTTATAATAATATCATATTTCTGCGACGTTTTGAAATCAATGATATCTGCTTCACTAAAGGTTATTTTATCCAATACCCGTTGAATATTTTTAATTAAACCGCTGGACAGGTCATCAACAACATGTATTTCATGCCTCTCCTGAAGAAGTTCCTCAACAAGATGGGAACCTAAAAAGCCAGCTCCACCGGCTACCAGGATTTTCATTTATAGCCTCCCAAGCCCATGATACTCAAATCCCATTTTTTCCGCTTCTTTCCGGTCTATAATCCCTCTTGTGTCCATGATCATGGGATCAACTCCCATGGATTCCTTAAGGATTTTAAGATCAAGTTTTTTGTAGGCGGAATGGTCTGTCAACAGGACTAATATCTCTGAATTTTTAGAGGCCGAAATAAGATCGGGTTCAATTCGCACACCATCCATAACCGCATAAGGGTCGGTAAATGAGGTGTCATAACCAGAATTTTCCAGCCTCTTCTGGATTTCAAAGGCGGTTGTGAACCTTGTGTCGTTTGTGTCCCCTTTGAATGCAACACCAGCAATAGTTACTTTCTTACGACCATTGCTGAAACTATTTGTGATATCTACCACATGCGAGGCCATACTGTAGTTCACTTCCTTTGCAGCTTCGACAAATTTTAGTTGCAGCCCCGCATCTTCCATGAACGATTTGAGAATGAACGGGTCTTTATTGAGGCAACTGCCACCCACCCCGGGCCCTGGCTTCAGCAGTCCGGAATTCCTTGGGTAATCTTCCTTTGCTGCGTTGAGCAATTCATAAATGTCTGTTCCCAGTTTTTCTGACATAAGGGCAATTTCATTTGTCAGACCAATAAATACGAAACGTGAGTAATTATCAATCATTTTAACCATTTCAGCAGTTACGGCAGAGGAAACTTTCACCACTCTCCCTCCAAGTTCTGTCAATATATTTGCAATAATGTCAACACTTTTCTCGCCCGAACCACCCACG
>JAJZXP010000446.1 GCA_021806345.1 Thermoplasmata archaeon
ATTATATCTACCAGATGGGTCTTTTACATTTAGTGCAGATGAATTCACTGTTTCTACCCTTAATTTCCTTGGTATTTATCCAACTAATCTAATTTATCTGGGTTCTGTGTCTTTTAATGTTGGAATTTCTCCAGAAACTATTAAAGTAAACTTCCCTGAATTATTTAAAATTACTATCGAAGAATCCGGATTAAATATTGGGGTAAAGTGGGGTATAAACATTTATAATGAGGCTGCAGGAAGCTATTCCTCAAGTAATAACGTATCTGTCGGCACTTCATTATTCCTATTTCTGGCCAACGGAACCTATACATACGAAGGCAATGGGGGAAATTATACCGCTCTCTCAGGAACGTTGAACGTGACTGGAGCTACAACTAGAGCCATAACATTAACATTTCCAGTTGCTTATTCAGTAGTATTCAGAGCGCCAATGATCCCTCCAGGACTTTTCTGGTACATTACAATTGAAAGGTTTGGTAATCCGTATTACACTTCTCTTGAAAGTTACACTTCAAATAACGTTAGTGCACTCATTCCCTCGGGAAGTTATAACTATACTGCATCTTTTCTTGGCAAATCTGTTACACATCCTTTTACCATATCTGCATCCACCACCATTAACGTAGTATTCCCATGGATGTACAACTTAACATTTATCCAATCAGGGCTGCCTTCAGGGTCTCAGTGGTATGTTAATTTTACGGACTATTATTCCGGGCCTCTTTTCTCTTCTTCCTACACGGTTGAACTATTCAATGGAACATATAACTACTGTGCCCAAACTTCGATACAGGGATATGCCCCCAAATCAGGAACTGCATATATTTTAGGAAATTCAAAGACGTATACAATATCGTTCACCACAAATTCAGTTTCAAGTTATACAGTAACTTTCATTCCAAGGGGCCTTCCTTCAGGTACCTTATGGTACGCTGGACTCAGCAATAATAGTGGTGTAAAGACATTAAAATCAGGGTCTGGTGATATCACATTCACAGAATACAATGGAAGTTACACGTACAATGTATCCACCTCAAACAAAGATTTTACCCCTTCATCATTCGAAGGAACCTTGGCAGTATCAGGAAGTTCTGTCTCGGAAACTATTAATTTTGTACCTGTTAAGAATATTATCATGTTTGAAGAATCCGGTTTGCCGCCCTACGTAACATGGTTTGTTAATATAACCGGGTCCAACGGTACTCTGAGGATTGAAGGAACCGGGAATTTAAGTAGTTCTGTGACCAATGGTAGTTACACATTCACAGTGGCTTCTGGTGATAGGAGTTATGCACCTTCTATTCACAATGGAGAATTTACAATGTCAGGGAACAAGGTAATAGAATTGGTTACTTTTACATCGATAAAATATGTGGTTTCATTTAATGTAAGTGGACTGCCATCAGGTTCGATCTGGATGATTAATATTACAAATGGAATCTCTCTGTCATCAACTAATACATCAATATCCACCACACTCATGAATGGTACTTATACATATACCTCAAGCAACAGCACATTCTTCTATCCACTGATTTATAGGGGAACTTTTACAATTGAAGGGCACTCTATAACTGTAAGCGTACAATATATCCACTATTCATATATTACTGGTTCAGTATTTCCAACGAATGCCATAGTCATCATAAACGGTATGCAGATCCAGGTAATTTCGGGGGTATTCAATAAAAGCGTCGCTGAAGGATCATACCAGATCGTAGTTTCAGAAACAGGATATAAATCTTACTTTGGCAATGTTACAATTTCCCAGGCAGATCAGGTAATCCATATAACAGTAAATCTTACAAAACTTTCAACACCGCCTACCTCATCTCCAGTATACGTGTATGCTGCTATATCTGCAGTAATAGCGCTTCTAGCCATTGCGGGGATTATAGTTTATATTAGAAAGAAATAACAGTGTTTAACACTGTTACAACATTTTAGTCATATTTACATACTCAGACTGATCGTTACAAGCAGTTTGGATATAATCCTACTAATTTGGTCTATAAGGCCTCAAACCAACAATGTAAACTATAAAGCTCACTGTTTATATCGTAAGTTAAATTAAAACCGCGGATCTTTGACCTGATAGAGAAATGAATCAAGCGAACTACTCTTTCAAGTATTAATAAGAAGAGATGTTCGCACTTATTTCCGTAGACTTATCATCTCCACTTTTATATTCTCCAAATTCTTTAGGAACTGGAAACATCCATTTAGATTTAATTCTTCAGCAAGTTGGGATTTGATCCTGTCTGCTTCAATTTGTTTGCCCATTGATAGCATTATAGTGTATTCTGTTAAACGAGCAATACAAAAACTTGGAAAATCTTTTGAAAGTAATTCCTTTGCATCGTTTACTTTTAAGATCGATTTTGAATAATTTTTATTTTTTAAAAAGAGTTGTGCTTCGGCGAGTCTGAGCATACCTAGGGTACCTTTGTCTGAAGTAGTACCTGTGACTCTCTTCGCAGACCTAAGGTCAATTTTAGCACCATCTATATTGGCAGACATAATGTCATTCATTATCTTATGTGAGAGGCAAAACACAAGGTCTCTGGGATTATAAGAGGTGCTTTCAAATATTTGGATTGCCTCTTGAAACAGGTCATCTGCAAGACCGTGTTTACCCAAGGCCGACAAAAAAATAGCTTTTTCTACAATACAGTCAGCATAACTATAGAATGCTTTCATAGAAAGAAAACCTTCTATGGCCTGATCTATGATTGGTAATGCGTTGATAATAGAGTCGCTTAAATAAGTGGTCCATGCAAAGTTAGCCAAACTGACATAAAGGTTTCTCTTCTCCCCTTTGGAATTGTAAACCGTAATAGTTCTTTGTAAGTAGGCATGCGCTAAAGATATCTTTCCTTCCATTACGAGTGCCCCTGAAAGATTTAACAAAATGTTGGCTTCAAGAAGATCATCATGACCGCGGGTCTTTGACAAAGCCTTCTGAAGAAGTTCAATGGATTTTTTTGGTTCACCCAGTTCCTCAAATATCTGAGATTCCCCGGACATCGCTTTCACTTCCACCTCCATGCTTAAGCTACTTTTTCTGACCTGACGGAATAGACTTAATGCCTTTTCATGTTCCCCCTTCATTAATAAAATCTTGCCCATCCATAAACAAATCCATTCCCTTGCCAAACCTTCTCCAACATGAGCCAGAGAGCCTTTGAGTTCTGCGAGAACATTTTCAAGGAAACCAGAATCAATGAGAAAGGGTATTATTTTGTTTAACGTTTCAGCGATACTATTGTCATCACCGCATCTAATGATGTGATAAAGACCTTCAATTTGGGATTCTGACCTTTCACTGTTTAAGTAATAATTGGCAATCTTTCTATGTTTATCTTGCTTTCTTTCTGTCATTCCATAAACTATTTCACGGATAAAATCGCTCATTGTGATATTGTCGTCTCTGAGTTGTAAAAAGCCAAGATATTGAGCCTCTTCCAGAACGGAACGGTCAATTTTTCCAAAAATAGTATCTAGTTCTTTAATCTGTATATCTCCACGGAAATATGAAAGATTATGAAGTATATCAGAAATATTATTTCCCAAAGCATCTAGAATTTCCCTGAACATGAAACTTTTTGATCGCCAGTTAACATCATTTAACCTTCCTTGTAGTGTATTAAAAAGCTTGATCATTAATGGATGCCCACCAGTAATTTTATAAACATCTCCTGGGTTAATAGAACCTCCAGAGAGCTCAGCTGAAGATAATCTGTCGAGACCACCAAGATGTATGAATGAAACTGAGTCTGCGTTAAAGGGGAGGGTACCGGTACTGATCATTTTAACTGTAATCTTGGGTTCGCTTCTAATCAGGTCCTGCAAAAAGCTTATAATCTCTGGGTCCCTACATCTTTGCAGATCATCAACTATGAATAAAGCACCAGATTTTCTCAGGTAGTACATAGATATATCTAAATGATACCTATAATCTGGCTCATTCTTTATAAGATTCAGCGGGTGTTCCAATCCACAATCTTTCAAAAAAACAGCGAGCTTCATAATTAGATATTTTAGGGTATCACTTTCCCTAATACTATGCCAAAATATTTGGCGACCTGTTTCGGTTGCGTATTTTGCCACAAGGGTTGTCTTACCTATTCCCGGGATACCAGTTACCAGAACATGTTCGCTCTCTTTTAGAATATTAAGTTCCTCCTTTCTCCCATAAAATTTAGATACATGGGGAATCGTTGATTTATAAGCTTCTAGAAAAAGAGAACGATCTGCATGATCACTGGGTGACGTAACCACTGTGATCTTTCCATCCAAAAAAGAAAAACTTAATTTGTTGATGTCAAGTCTATACATCTTTATTGGTTTTTTATTTAATAAGACCCAGTATTCAACTACCAAACCTACTTGTTTCATAGCTCCTACTTTTTCTGAAATCCTGGTTTCAGGTTCTGTTAACAATTCAGCAAGCTCTTTATTGTACGAAGGTTTGATAGAAAGTATCTTAATGATATTAAGACATTTTTTGTCCGATAATACCTTCAATATTTGTGGAACCGCATCAGTTGTTTCCATAGTTTATGCAGAGATTCATCTGATTCAGAATATTTAAGTTTTTCATACAATGATCCTTATGATTATGAATTAATTTGGCGTAACTGTATTATATAGAAATATCTATTTTTAAGAAATTTGTTACACTCAATTTACTTTACAAACACATTTAGTTTATAGAGCAAATTATTCATCTACCAGAGCCCTCTTTTTTTGCTTAAGAAGATTACAAACATTATAATAATTACAGAGGCTGCTAGGAGTAAAGTTATCAAAAGTATCCCGTCTAAATTGGATGAAGTCGGGGATGAATTAGGTTTAAAATAGACCATAATGGAAAGTGGCTGTCCCTTTATACTAACACTTCCATTTTTTGGCATAGTTGTATATCCTGCTTTAGGAGTAATAGCGAATGAGTAAGTTCCGTTGTTTTCATCAAATGTAATGTTATTTCCGGTAGAATTTTCATTTTTGCCGTTAAGATTTACGAACCACTCTGTTCCTTTGGGAAGACCAGATTCCTCAAATTTTACGACATATAGTGATACTACCGATCCATTCCCTGTGAAAGTTATCGTAATTACAGGTACAGGTCCTCTGACTGTAAGTGATCCAGAAGAAGGCGATGGAGAAAAACCATTTACTGATCCTATTGAATAATCATACGTTCCGTTTGATACAACGAAAATGATTGAGGAATCGGTTGACGAAGTAGAGATACCTCCAAAGTTTACATACCATGTTTGTCCAGGAGAAAGTCCTGTTTCAAAGAAGGTCACATTGTATTGGGAATAGTGATCTGATATTATTGAAACAGTATCAGAACCCATGTTCATAATATATAAATCAGAGGCTGCTCCTCCTAATACAATAGATTCAGGATTATACCCAACAGGAACGCTTCCAATATATGTGCTATTGGAAACATTTACAAAAAATATGGATGAAGGGTTGCCATTATAGCTATAATTGGTGATAGCTAAAGTATTGCTCTCCTGGTCAAAGGCTATTGATGTGCCGGCATTCGGAATATTGATAGTTTTTACTATTTGTCCGGAATTGACGTTTGTTTCCATTACAATGCCGGCCGTACCTATGAGATAAAGATATCCATTAGAAGGTACAAAGACACTCCCTGTAACCGAATACCACGATGGTACTGTAATATTTTTCAATACTACAATACCGGATATTATGCTAATATTCCCTGTGCAAGAATCAGTCAAAAAAACGTTGCCGTTAAGATTGTCCAAAGAAAGTGAAAATACCGTTTGACCATTAGTTTGGATAGGAATTTCACCAACCACTTTTTCCGTTGTGGTATTTATTATTGAAAGCGCTTTAGCTCCCCCTTCATATACATAAAGATATTGATTATAAGAATCAAACAAAAGTTCGGACGGGTTAGAATTAGTTCCTGTGTTTATGTATCCTAAAATATTCGCAGAAGAAGCATTGAGTATTGCTATATTGTTTGTTTCAAGGTCCGAAACATATAGAATACCATTTTCTGGATCAAGTGCAACCCCGGAAGGCATACTCAAACCGGAATTAACGCTGAACACCGACAAATCAGATGTGTTAATAGCATACAGTGCAACGGAATTCACAAGATATACAATATTATTGGTTTTGTCATATACCATGGCCGAACTTCCGTATTGTTGATCAGATTGATAGAAATCCCCGGTATATGCCCTGTAACTGTTCAGGTCTATAGTGTTCCTTACATATGGAGAGGATACATTAATCTCTCTGACATAGGATACAGTTACCCTGTAACACCCATATACAGTCAAATGTAGTACACCTGATTCAGGATAAACGTTGTAACCAGTTTCAGTTGAGGCCTTAAAAATATAGTTACCCAGGGAGAATGTAAAATAAATATGAGTAAAATTGGAGGAATGTGTAACCCCCCCAATTGTAACATTCCATTCAGTTCCTAACGATAACCCACTTTCAATAAATATCGCTGTAGCATTGGAAAGAAAGCCAAAGTTGACCACGATTGTAACGTTCTTCCCAGAAATATTAAAAGTTCCACTCTTCACAGTTGGATAACCATAATAATTGTTGTATACGTGGTACTTGTAACTTCCATTTTGTGCGATGAACGTCATCTGGTTAAGTGAATAATAAGTAAACCCTCCGAACTGTGAATATAAATCACTCTCTGAATAAGTTGTTGAGTTAGATAGCTCACCCACCCAGTCATTACCAGATTGTATATTTATGGCATTAATTGTAACTGTAAAATAACCATTTTCGAGATAAAAGTCCACACTCCTGTTATACTCCCCTGTTGAAACGTTTAAGTAATGTGAGTAGGAATTTTCAACCACACCTGTGAATGGGCTCTGCCAATAGGACAGTGTGAAAGTAGTATTAACTATATAGGTTGAAGCAGGTAGGAAAAATGTTACTTCGGGATAAGCACTATAAGAGTATCCGATCCAGGTGCCGTTTTGATAAATGTACATATACCATGCTGCACCAAATGGCATACCCGTCTCGTTATAATTCACCTGGTAAAAGTGAAATATCTGTGGCTGCGCTGAACCTTTAACTGATATTGTTTTAGCAGAAGATACATAATCGGAATCAACACAAACGCCATTTGAGCTAACGAACCAATTGTTCCTCAGATGATACGTGTAGGAACCGTTTGACAGGAAAAGCGTTAATTCTGGAGAATAAGTTCCTATAAATAATAAAGAGGAACCTACTGTAATTGAGATTCCCCAGCTGGCATTGGATAAATTGATACCAGTTTCCTGGAAGGTTGTCGCAATAATTCCCTTGAATAACACATCTTCTGAATTCATGCCTTTTGTAATATTCATCGGTAAGGGCGTAATATTTGAGTAAGTCAAATATCCGTTTGAATAAACACATTTTGTGTAAGTATAATTCCCAGACTCCAGATATATTGAAAAAGCACCAGAATCTGTCTCTGCTGTAATTATTGTATTTGGTAAAATACTTTTGTCTGTGATAGCTATTGTCCAAAAAGCGCCGGGAGGAAGACCAGTTTCATTGATAGTAACATTCTGGAGATTAAATGTTACATAAGAGATCGATTTTGATGTGTTAACATAACCTTTTGCAAAGTAGTAACTGAAGCCTGTTTTAAGTACCACTTCTGCCGTGTACGTATAGTTACCGGCAAGCACATAAACTGTAAATGTGCTGGAAGTAGCATATATTGAGTTTCCATAGTTTGATTTGTTAGTCAGTGTTATCTCCCATTCAAATGGATAACCTGAAGCAGAGAAGACTATTGAATCAAAGGAAAAAGAAATCTGTAAGTTATTATTGCTTATAGCTACGTTTCCGCTTGTAGCTAAAATCTGCATATTATTTGCCGTAGTATATACACAGTAAAAATAACTGCCATTAACTACCACAAATACTATTGAGGAATTAGTACTGCTCTCATAGGCACTGAATCCGGAAATATCAGAGATTTCGACTTTCCATTGATCTCCTGAAGGTATTCCGGTTTCCTTGAAATCTAAAGTATTGAAAACCAAATTCACGACGGAATCTCCTCCCATAACATCCACTGTTCCGCTTGAAAGATAGGAATTCTCACCCATAACATAAGTAAAATATAAGTAACTAGAATTCGAAACACTAAAAGTAATAGATGTAAGATTGGTTGTTTTATAATATGCACCTAACTGAACTGACCATACTGTGCCAGAAGGTAAACCAATCTCAACGAATGCAACCGAATATTGACTATTTTGAAGTATTATCCTTTTTGAGAGGGGAAAAGACGCACTATGATTTAGATGAGTTAAATGACTTGGTGAGCCAGAGTTTACATTACTCGTGGGAACCATGAGAATTAACACTAGAATTGCCACAAACAAAACAATCGATCTGCTTTTTGTTAACATATTTGTTCATAAAGTTGCGTTGTGTTATTCAATCTTAGTTTTACATTAGAAACGTAAAAGTGTCTGTCAAAACAGGCTAAGAAGAATGTCTTTTGATGTGCCATAATACGTTACAACACATATGTCATATGGTGGTGAAATAAAGGAAGGATTCAAGTTTCCCATAAGTCAGGAAGGATATATTGAATTCAGAAAGAAGAAGTCCAATGAAACAAGAATAGCATTCTAAGCATTCGGATCTGCACATGCAGTATTCAGGGCATTGAACGATCTAGGATATAATGACCTAACGTTGCGTCATCCAAAGGAATTATCACGGATAACGGAATCAAAGAGGAATCATCCTATAATAAGTTTCCTTACCTAAATTTAATGTATAGGAGTTAGAGCTTCCGCTGATCTATATATGTTTATTTATTCTTTTACTTTGGTTTATTCCTTTTTCCTGAACCTTTCAGGTATCTCAAACGGTTTATTGTTGTGTCATACTGGCCATATGATGTGACACCGTTTCCTTGATGCTGCAACAAGTATCTTTTTCTTCGGCATTCCACCATCCACCTTACGATGATAGAACTCAGATATGACAGGTGATCTGAGCCCCTTATATCTCTTTATTTCTATATATTGTCTCTTATAACTGTCTAAGTAATAAAGGGAACACGTCAATGATAGCTCTCAGCATTCCGCGGTAAAGTTTAACAAGGTCAGGAGCAGTTATTCTTCTTCCTTCACCGTTTTACTGGTGATATGGCTTCCGGTTTTATGATTGAAAACATACTCCTCTTTTGTCGGTGCCCTTATAACATCCTTGCCAGACAGAATTGGCAACTTAGGCATCCAGTACTTCTTCCTCTCCAACGTCTTCCGGGATCTGTTCATTGTGTTTCTCCCTAGTGAGCCGATATAGGATTCTATGGCTTCTTTGGCATTTCGAGTGCCTCTTGCCTGGTCTTGCCATGAGTAAAGCATCCGTGAAGAGCGGGGATGCTTACTACATAGTAATCATCTTTATCTCTCTCAATGATGACTGTGTATTTCACATGAGTCCTAGGAAATGTTCAGAAATAAAGATTTCCTATTGAGGGCATTTCAAAAGAAAACCAATGGACGATTAGAGAGTTTTTGACGTCTAAAATTCTAAATACCTTTGTCATTATTTTTAAAGTTCGGCGTTCCATTCTAAGAATAATCTCTATCAAAATCATGGCAAGCAAAGCTCAAAGTATGAGTAGATAGTCACTTAACAAATTATGTAGAATCTATTCTTAAGCACAATACTCTAATCTAATATTATCATTATGATCAGGTAAAATGACGGTATGTTCTTATACCTCATATCCCCCAAGAACGGATACTTCTGCTCATGAGCATTATCAATCCCATAATAAGTATACAACTTCCCGCAAACAGAAATGCAAACCCAACTCCTTCAAACGAGATTAGTATCCCGCCGAATGTAATGCCTATAGGTACCATGGAGTAACCAATAGTTCCCTCAATAGAGAAATATCTCCCCAGGTAATCCTTAGGAACAATGCGCTGGATTACCGAGACCCATGTTGTATTTACCATTCCACCAAAGAAGCCTTCAAAGAACATACTAATGATGGATATGGAAGTGACCGGTATAAGAATGAGAAGAATCAGTGGGAGACCGCCGAGTCCCCAGAACAAAGGTACCCAAATTCCGGGGGACTTTTCGAAATGCAACCGTCCTGTTGATAAGGCTCCAACTGCGTAACCGATAGAAGAACCACCCACAAGTAATCCAAATACGATAGAACCGTTATGCAAGACGTTCAGCGTGTATACGACAATGTAAATCTGGTAAAAGGAGAAGAAATTCAGGATCATCGATGCAATTGTCATCGCCAGCAGGACTCTTCTTCCAAGAAGAAATTTGAAACCTGTTTTCACTTCTTCCAGGATCTTCTCTTGTTGTTCTTCTACCCGACCACGTACTTTTTCCATGGCGGCTGGCACCCCTATCATTCCAATTGCAATGGCAGAAATGGCAAATGTTATAGAATTGTAAATAAAACCTGAAGCAATTCCAGTCAGCACTATCAGAATACCGCCCAAAGGACTTCCAATGATTCTTGCTATTGTTTTTCCAGCCTGCAGGAAACCATTACCATCTGTCAAATTCTCTTTTTTCATAAAAGAAGGTAGCAAAGCCGATGAAGCAGGATCGAAAAATGCTCCGAAAATGGAGATGATAACAACTGCCCCAAAAATGGCAAAATAGTTAAATCCTTCGATAATGACTATGACGGCGAGAACACCCATTGCGCAAGCGCGAACGATGTCTGATAATACCATAAGTTTTTTTCTGTCATGTCGGTCCACCAGTGCACCCGCAAAAACTCCAATAGTGAGCATCGGGGCAAACTCTAAAATACCCAGCAGTGTGAGGAGCAATACGGTATGCGTGCTTGCGTAGATTATCCATTCTATAACTACGTTTCCAACAGAGTAG
>JAJZXP010000155.1 GCA_021806345.1 Thermoplasmata archaeon
GATCTTATTCTCCTCAGATTCACAGAAGCATTTCTCCGGGTAGAGTGTGAATCCGGGTATGGAATCTCTCGTCACAACAATCATGTCGAAAGCACGGTCCTCCGTGCTATCTATCTGCGGCACATATGGTAACAGGGTATTCATGATCACCTGAAATCTTTCGTTGTGAATCGTTTTCATTATGTCAAGTGCCATGTTGCTGAAATTTCTTGCCTGTCTTTTTGATATGTTTTATACTCATTCTCGAGATATCTCCAAACATGATCGGCCGGCTATGAACCTCTTCATGGAAACACCGATCATTATGTTATTTACATGTCTGTAATATGACTCTACCATTTTAGCGAGAGATTCTGATCGGAACAGTTTCCCGCATTTACCGCACTTTCTTATACGAAACAAAGCAATGAATATTCCTTTGTCGATGGTTATTATGTGTCAGGTCTCTATCCGGTGTGACTTCAGGGATTTATTGCACTCAGGGCATCTTTTAAGGATTGTTTAAAATGCAGTTTCATTTTATCCTCATGAATGTCTTCCTCAGTTTTCTGTCACTCTCAAGAATGATCTTTGTTATGGAAGATATGCCACAGTCTATGTCTATCCTTTTCATGATGTAGCTGATATCAGAATCAGATATCTCTACATTCAGTAGTCTCTCCACATAAGGAAATATATTCTTTCCGATAAGATCAATCTTTGAATTCGGATTCTTTCCCAGATAGCTGACATAACTCTGCATAACCTTGCCTTTAACTCGTTTCACATCTACAAGTTCCCAGTATTCTCAATGCTTTTTTTTACCTTTCTCAGTATTACTGTGATGTATTAGGGATATATATAACATAATAACAAACCTCAGTTACCCTGTATTTTCAGTAAGAAATGATATAGAAAATGAGTATTGTAATGATGCTAGATTACAACGATAGCGGACGAAAAAACTATATTCTTTAGCAACTTATACAAAATATGGATTCGAACGTCTTTTTGCGAGAACGGCAGTCAGCACAAAAAATCTTTATGACTACTGAGTATTTACAACCAGAAACAGAGGGTGAACTGATTTCCATCATAACTAGAATAATTCTAGAGAGTGATTCAATATTATCTTCCACTGATGTGCTCAATCGAATTATCGAATTATTAAAACTAACTAAACAACCTTTTCAATACAACATTGTAAAGTATTATCTTGATAAAGAGTCAGACAAGGATAACAGCCCCATTTTAAAAATAAGGGATGACGCCTATCTAAGCCGAGTAAAAGCACAAGAGATCCTTAGTTTCAATATAATGAAACAGATTCGTGCTCAGGGATTTGTCATTTCTAATAAGAAAATAAGTAGTCCTAGAGAATATAATAAGGATCAGATTAGGCAACTGCATCTAGCAGCCCGTACAGAAAAATATCAATCCCTCAATAAGTTATTGACGAGAAAAGAATCCTCCTTGATTGGGTACTTTGCTGATGGTTCCGACATCGATTTAGATAATTTAAGGCCTAGAATAGAAGAGGTTCACACAGGTACATGGCAAAATGATCTTTTCCGTTATGCAACACTCCTCTGGAGCGTTCCAGTATCTTCTGGTTTTGGGAGAAGGACTAGATTCCTTGTTTGGGATGATAGCAATAATAAGTTGATTGGCCTATTTGCTTTGGGTGATCCTGTTTTCAATCTAAGTTGCAGAGATAATTGGATTGGATGGAATAGCAAAGACCGAGAAAAGAGATTGTATAATGTCATGGATATATTCGTATTAGGTTCAGTCCCACCTTATAATCAACTCTTAGGTGGAAAATTAGTATCCCTTCTTGCGACTTCTAATGAAGTTAGGGAAATTATTAAGCGTAAATACATAGGCAAGAGAACCATAATTGACAATACTTTTAAGAATCCAGAACTCGCCTTGCTTACAACCGGATCAGCTTTAGGAAAATCTTCAATTTATGATAGAGTAGTTTATGAAAAACGATTGTTATACCAAAGAATAGGCACATCGGAAGGCTGGGGTCATTTTCATTTTACCAATGATATATTTGAAGATATAAGATTTTACTTATCGTTAAAACATAAGGGAATGGATTCGAGATACAAATTTGGGCAAGGTCCAAATTGGAAACTAAGAACGGTAAGAATCGGCTTGAAGGAACTTGGGCTTTCAGGAGATCTGCTTAAACATGGCATAAACAGGGAGATCTATGGGATTCCTCTTGCACATAATTTCAGAGACTTTCTATTGGGTCATGAAAATAAACTCCAGACATTCAATTTACCTACTAAAGACCTTTATGAGTTCTTCAAAAATAGATGGCTTTATGGTAGAGCTGAACGAAAACCGGAATTTCTAGATTTTTCCAAGGAAAGTGTAAAAAGTTTAATCAGAAACAACGGGGTAAACAAAATGAGGGATTAAATGGAATTTGAAGCAAAGATACCTTTAGCTCTAGATCCGAGTGGTATAACGGTTTCCATAGATGAAGCCTACGAAAGACCTCGATACTATAGGTGTAAAGAGTGTCATGATTACCTCCAAGTGAGGCACGGAGATATTAGAGTATGGTATTTTGCCCACTACCCACAGACCACAGATTCTCCAGAATGCTATTTGAGGACCTTTGGGGGAATAGAAGATTTAATCGAAGAGTTGAGAACCTCCCCGATAGAGAAATATGAAAAGAGTCACACTTTAAGAATTGCTATTATACCAGATTTTTACACTGGAGTGGCTAAGGTTGTTGCCCTCATACACAATCCGCTTTCTGAATTAACTGGCAATATGGACGCTGTGGTATCTATACTCAATACTTTAAATTTACAGGGCACTGGTATTTTGAATGGATTTGATGCAAGACTATTTCATCCAAGTAAACCCTTAGTACGGTTGCAACTTGATCCGGAGACTGCAATTTACAAACTGGACTTTGAATCAAGCCCGGGTATTGAAGGATTGACCGGCTCATGGGTTTCAAACGGAATCAATATCGGCGATATATTCGCAGGAAATAGAGGTATACTTGAGAGGGTAGAAAATCACACGAAAATATCAGAAAGTGCATCTATTTTTGAAGTTGTAGAAACTGTGCCTAAAGAGAGTAGCAGATCTGTATTAAAAATTGGTAAGAAATTCGGCATAGAGAGAAAAATCAATGAATTAACAAATAAAAATAATGGGGATGAAAAGAACCTAGGTATTTCCCTAAAGTCTTTTGAAGTTGATGTCATAGAACCTAGATTGTCTGATCCCTGGGGAGATGATGTTATTTACGGTTTACCTAATTCTCAAGCGCTTCTGGCAATACGGCCAAGAAAAGGATTAGATCCCGAATTTGAAATAGTGTCAGTCCCAAAAAAAGTGGGTTCTATAACAAAGATAGAACGTGAGGGAAAAGATAAGATTAGATACCACATGATACAATTTCCCCCATTTGGCTCTTATAGAATAACCATCCATCACGCAGATAGTCATGTCTATCTTCATTTTTTTGTTCATGAGGAAAACAGTGAAAAATTAGAACTTAACATGGGTAAGACTTCAGTTGGCGTCAATTACTTGAGTAAAGAAGGTAAATTTGAAACCGTATATCCATGGCAAAATAGAACGATGTATCTAAAACGAGCTCTAATTCATAAAATCAAGGTATTTCAACCTGAAAAATTCTCAATTGACATGGAAATAGAAGCTTTCAAAGATATTTCGAGTCTACCTTTTAAACAACCTCTCAAAAGTATAGAGTCAACAAGTTCCTTTATAGACACTCTGGCCGAGGAGGGTTTTAATATGTTTTTGTTGATATTCAAGGGGTTTGGTTCCGTGAAAATTATCTTATCTGAAACTACACAAAAAATGGAATTAGCAGAGATAGCAGAGAAAATTCGATTTCTAGGTATAGACCCAAGCTCAAGAGTAACGTGGGATTTAATAAGAAAAATCTGTGATGTCCCTCCAGGAACTTCGCATAAAAATCTACATGAAATTATTACCCCTAAAAAGGTTAGAGGAGTTTTAAAACTTCTTCGGGAAGGAGGCATTTCTCATGAATAGCGAGACAGAGGCACAGAGATTTGTTTCCAAATTCATAGGCGTATCAATGGATAAATTACCTAGTAAGGAGGAGTTATTGATCGACTCTATTGCCTCAGAATGTGTAAGATTGTCCCTCTTTCAATCTATTGATACTAGATCTAACCTTACTCCAATTCATATACTACAAGTCAAGAATTGGGCCATTAGAAAATCAAGATCGCTTCTCGATTACTTTGGTGTTGACGCAACTTCCAAAATTAGTGAGGTAATTGATAGTGAAAACAGACCAAATATGGCCTTCCTCGGTGATATAGTAAAATTGCCTAAAGGATATATCATCCCTTCAATGTCAAAATATGTAACAATAGATTCGGAACATTCACTCTTGATTTCTGGTTTTCCAACCTATAGCTTAGTAGAGATTGGTTTACCGGTTTTCGTAAATGGAATTAGCCGTAGCATAAATTCAGAAATCTTCAGGGGAAGGTATAAACAGTATTTCTTTGAATTAAATATAAACTATTATTTAGATAAATCTGACTTTGAGAAAGAACCAAAGAAATTCTTAGAATTTCTAATTTCAAATAATGATAGAGAAAAATGGGTACCGAACAAGTATGAAAAGGGTTATCTTGGGAACATAGGAGGTTATGGCTTTTTATTTGGAGGGAATCCAATTAAGATTAAGATGGATGAAGGTTTACTAACTTTTTGGAAGACAGAATTCGAACACAACAAGATTTATAGATTGAAATTAGAAACAAAAAATTCAACTGAATTCTCCATAACGATCCCCAATTGGTTCTTCAAAAGAATATGTTTGGCCATGGATAGCCTCTTTAATAATAAAAGGAATGCCATTTTGAGTCAAAGTCAGGATGAAGTTAAATTAAGCCTAGATTTTGTTCCACCTGCTGCGGAGATGAGATTAATCTACTCCCTAGGTGGAGTCTGGAAAACAGAAGGTCAAGGGAAGAATTCATGGACTTTTCCATCAAGATTCTTAGATGAAGTCAAAAGAATTTCGAATGAACTATGGATTAAAATTGAGGTGAGATAATTTTGGTATCAGTATCGGATGCAATTGGATCAATAAGTAGAAGGCATATAGAGTTTTTAGAAGCAACATATCATATCTCTAATGAACGATTGATAAAAGAACGAAAACAGTTGATGCAAGAGGGGACTGTTTTCACAGAACCTTGGATTGAAGGAACTCCAAGATACAAATCCGGAAAAGGATTCGAGGAAATAAATATTGAAAATAGTGTGAAAACCATATTGAAAGAATTACAAAATAGAGGATTGGTTGCTCCACCATATGAACACCAGTTTAAGTCGCTAGAAAGCTTTTTTTCCGGTAATAAAAATCTAGTGGTATCTACCGGTACTGGCTCTGGGAAAACGGAAATCTTCCTTTTTTCATTAATTGGAATGTTGGCTAAAGAAGCCGATAGAGGAATATCCACTAAAATGAGGGCAGTCAGAACTATTGTACTCTATCCAATGAATGCCCTTGTTGCTGACCAACTTGCAAGGATGAGAAGGCTATTCGGAAGCAGTTCTGGATCTCAAGCAATATTAAACATGTTTGGCAGAAAAATACAATTTGGAATGTATACCAGCAGAACACCATATCACGGGGTTTATGACGAAAAGAAGAACGATCGCAGAATCAGACCAATCATAGACTATTTTGTGAAATTAAAGAAGGAAAATAAAGACCTCTATGAAGAATTAAGTCAAAAAGGTCGTATCCCAACAAAAGATTTGGAAGGATTCAGTAGTGGGGGAACAAAGAAAGAAAGATATAGGACCCAACGTGGTGATACTGAACTCTATACAAGACAAGAAATGTTATTTCCGAACGAAAACGGAGGAGTTCCAGATCTCCTGATTACAAACTATTCTATGCTTGAATATATGCTTTTACGGCCAATTGAGCAACCTTTCTTTGAAAATACAAGGAAATGGTTAAATGCAGATAAAGAAAATCAATTACTCGTTGTTATAGATGAGGCTCATTTATACAGGGGGGCGCAGGGTGCAGAAGTAGCGATGCTTGTTCGAAGACTCCTAAATCATCTTGGTATTGGGCAAGATAGAGTTAGATTCATTTTGAGTAGTGCCTCACTGGGGGATCCAGAAAAACTGAAGGTTGTAGGAGCAGAGTTTGGTTCTAACCTAACGGGTGCCGATCAACAGACTTTTGAAATTATAACAGGAGAAAGAATGCAATTAGAGGATTGTCCAGAAATTTCGGATAACCTTAATATTGAATCTATCACGAATAGAAAAGGTGATACGGATGAAGTCGTTCACGATATTGTTGAATCCCTAAATTGGGGATTAAAATTCTCTCCAGAGAGTAAGGACTTCGGAAATAAATTAAGAGAGAAACTAATTAGCGAAAAACGTTTTCGGATTCTATACGACATGATAACTGCAAAACCAGCTAGCCTTAGTTCTCTGAGTAAAACTCTATTCCCGGAAGCTGACAAATTAAGTACTTCGGAAGACGCCACTCTGAATCTTTTATTTCTTTCAAGTAAAGCCACCCTTGAAGGTGGAGAGAAATTACTACCTTCAAGGATCCATATTATCTTCAAGGGTTTACCAAAGTTGTATATTTGTCTAAATCCAAACTGTACTGCTAAGCGGGCGACTGATGATGACAATAAACTATTGGGCAAAATGTACACAGAACCTAGATTTCAATGCGAATGTGGTGCACGTGTTTTCGAACTTCTGACCGATAGAGATTGTGGGTCTGCATACATTAAGGCATATAGGAAATCGATAGATGCCGCGTTAGATATGGTATTTCTTTGGGACGAAATACAAACTGGAAGGTACAATACAACCACTGAAGGTAGCGAATATGATGAGTTGCACATATTAATGGAGGAACCTCGTAAAGATCCTGATAGAAGTAAAGAGGGGCCATCATCCCTCTTTGACAGGACACCAAAGAGTTTCTTGAACATATATACTGGGCACATCACAGAAGACCCTGGTAAAGAAGACGATCCTGATTTCATAACTGTATGGATACCTCAGGAAATGACTGATCCTCGACCAAACAACTATAGCACACTCTGGAGTTGGAAGAGATGCCCGGCTTGTGGAAGGAAGAAAAAGAGTTCAAACACAGAAATACCAATAATGGATCTTGAAACCAAGGGTGAAGAACCATTCGCGAATATTACAAAAGAACTTTTTTTAATACAACCTCCAGACCTAAAAAAAGAAACTTTGCCGAATCGTGGAAAGAAGGTTTTATGCTTTTCAGATGGAAGACAAAAAGCAGCAAGACTAGCAAGGGATTTGCAAAGAACCGTAGAGAGAGATTCTTTTAGAGAAATGGTAATAGAAGTTGTTAAGACATCCCAAGGAAAGAGCTTGGATTCATTATATCCTATTTTCTTGGTTCTTTCTGCTGAATACAATGTTGGGTTTTTTGATGATGAAGATTCTGTAGACAGTTATGAAGGTTCAAGGACGTTGTTCGAGACTTCTAAAAATCAGCTCAAAGAGATAGCAGCAAAATATAATGAGACCGCTCATGAATTAATCGAAAATGAAGACTTTTACGACGAAATAAACAGCCCTCGGCCATCACAGTATAACAGAGCATTATTAAGATCGTTGGGGAACAAATACTATTCTATGAGGGCGTTACTTACAGCCTATGTAGAGCCTTCCAATTTAGTATGTGAAACCATTAAAAAAGAAAACATTGGAATTGAGGAAAAAATTTTGAAGGGATTACTTCTTTACATAATACAGAATGCGCTCTCCGAAGAGGCATACGACAAAGGTATTAGTGAAATAGATAGACAGCTAACACGACAAAATCTCAATAAACCCACAGGTTGGCCGAGAGCAGGAGGAGAAGGATTAGGGCGAGATGAGTTAATTCCAGAAGAGATTTTTCAACTTGTTGATCTTGAACTAACACAAGATCAAATCAATTCCTTTAGGTCGAGCATAATCAGGACTCATAAAATTAAAGAGATGAAAATACCAAAACTCTTTGAAGCAAACAGTAAACAAAGATATTTTCTTAACCCGAAGGCAGTTATTCTTCATCTTGCTATTTTCGATGATTGGTATAGATGTAAAGGTTGCCATGAGTTTACTCCAACAGGCATAAATGGAAGATGTGAACAATGTGGGGGAGATATTGAAAAGGTTGCATCAGATGATATGTATTTAACTGGTAGAAAAGAATTATATAGAAATCCTTGCAAAGATATATTAAAGGGGATACGCAAACCATTCACATTAAGATCTGAAGAGCATTCAGCTCAGATATCTTCTAAGGATGCATCTGATATATTTTCGCCATCTGAAAGGTATGAACTACTTTTTCAAGATATTATGATAAGTGAGAATACAAATGAGCAGCCAGTTGATATTTTGAGTTCTACAACGACTATGGAGGTTGGTATAGATATTGGAAGTTTAACTGGAGTAGGCATGAGAACAATCCCTCCTTTGCCCGCAAATTATCAGCAAAGGGCTGGAAGAGCAGGAAGAACGGGAGCTTCTCTGTCTACCATAATAACTTATGCGGATAATTCACCTTTCGAAACTTACAATTTCAATCACCCAGAACTTTTAATTGGCGCACAAAATTCAGAACCAATTATATACATAAAAAATAAGAGGATAATTGAACGGCATGTCAATGCGACTTTAATTCAAAAATTCTTCCAGAAAGCCCCAATTTCGCAAACGGCCGATGTTTTCAGTTCTTTGGGATCTGCTGCTCAATTTTTCAATGGAAACGGAAATTTTTCTTTAAAAGAATTTCAGGATTGGGTGCAAAAAAATGTTTTTGATAATAATTCTGGTACTGCTGAGAACATTGCAAAAATACTACCCAATAGTTTAGAAGACATTCGCTCTGATGATCCATATTGGAAGGAAGAATTCATAAGGAAAACTGCAAATAATTTTATCGATTCTTTGAAAAATTTATCAACACACAATTATTGGAATTCCACAGATGAGGAAGATTATAACTTGCTTTCAGCATTGTTGGACGATGCTCTGCTTCCTACGTTCTCTTTTCCAATAGACGTCTGTACTTTCGCTGTATTCGACAATAATCCTACTGAGAATAGAGTTAAAACAAAGTATGAAATTGGGCAGGATCTTAAACAAGCCCTATCAGAATATGTCCCAAGCCGACAGATAGTTGTTGATAAGAAAACGTACACCTCTTACGGACTTTATTTTCCATTTGCGAGTGACCTCATTAACAGGGCAAGACAAGTTGGGTGGAATTCTCTTAAGTGGTTGAATTATTGTACAAGATGCAAAACCATATTAACAGAAAATAGTGTTGACCTGTCACAGAATGATGAGAAGTGCAGAATTACTTCTTGTGGAGCTCCGATAAAGTCGGTGAGAATATATAAACCAGAAGGATTTTCACCTGAAGTAAAAGATAGGAGAGTTGTGGAAGGTGAAAAGAAGGAGGATAATAGAATTTACGCTCAAGCCGCTAAATTTCCCCTATCATCAAATGAGAACGAAGATGTGAGTATTATCGAATCTTTTGGAACAAAACATGGAATTGTATATCATGGCCGTGACAAAGAATTGCAGGTTGTTAATTTTGGTCCCAATGAAGAGGGGTTTATGGTTTGCGGAGAATGTGGCACAATTGGAGATAAGGAAAGTTTATCGAAATCACATAACCGTCCATATCCAATATATAGCAAAGGAATGAGAATATCTAACCAGTGCTCTGGGAGTTCTCCTGTAGTGATGACCTGTTTTGGTTTCTCTTTTCACTCTGATATTACTGTACTAAGAATAAAATTCACTGGTGACTTAAAACTTGAATATGGTGAACCATGGTTCGAAACTGCATGCCAATCACTTTCCGAGGCTTTGGTCATTGGAGCAACAAGAACACTCATAATAGACCCTAGAGAATTATCAGGAAATTATCGGGTTCTCGGGCCAACTGTTGAGGATACGAATAAAAAAATAACTGGATATGTAGAATTCTTCTTATACGATACAACTCCCGGCGGAGCAGGGTTCTCCGGAAGCGTTTATCATAGATTTAAGGAGGTTCTGCAGACAACTAAAACCCTACTTTCTGAATGTGAATGTGAACAATCTTGTCCTTCATGTCTTAGAACTTATACGAATAGGATTTGGCATGAAAAGCTTGATAGAAATTTGGCATTAGATCTATTAAATTATTTGTCAACTGGATCACTTCCAGTTCCAAGTAAATCACGTACCAAAATATTTTTTGATAGACTCGATAAGACTTTAAAGTTAATGGACCCCAATTTACAAACAAATATACATAGTGAATCCGCTAACCTAAATGTTGGGTTAAATGGAAAGGAAGTGAGAGTAATTTTGAAATCATGCATGACACAAACCCCCATCACAACAAACTCAGTTGTTTATGCCTCTGATTTTGAAATGATTCATTCGTTGCCTACCGTTGCAGGACGAATAATGAGTGGGTTTAGTTAATTTCATGGGATGTGTGAATTGATATGGCAAACAAAATCTAGTCTTTTAGTAGATTTCGGGCATTTGAAGAGTGTCCAAAGGCATTGCTATAACACATTCAATGGCACAATGCGACATTATGTTTATACTTCAACAGAAACGGCAAATTTTAACTCTGGCTTAATCAACTCCATCTTTATTTTGGATTTTTCCACGGAAGAAGATTGTTCTTCTCATAGTGTCCAATAGTCACCTCATAATAGCTTGAAATGCCATCTGGATATTCTACTCTGGCTACAATATTTTCGGGTGCAAACTTACTCCAATCAATGACCTTCTCTATAACATAATCCTTTCTAGTCTCGTTATAATATGCTATGTCTTTGAGGTCAGAACTCATTAAAT
>JAJZXP010000107.1 GCA_021806345.1 Thermoplasmata archaeon
GCATACCTTTGCTGTTAAGGCCATAATGGATAATGTTCCTTTGAATGTCTTGCAGCAGTGGCTGGGCCATTCATCAGTTTTTACCACATCGGTATATACGCAGATAACCGGGATGGATACGTCAGAGTTTATGGGGAGGGTAAAATGAGGAAGTGGGTGGAGGTGTGAGTATGATCAAGGTTGTTCGACATAAATGTTGACATGGAAACAACTATAAGCGGACACCCCATACAAATAACATTATTATGGACAACTTAGAACAAAAACTTGCTATTTTGATTGATGCGGATAATACTCCGTACAATTCAATCGGTCAAATACTGGATTACTCACACAAGTACGGGAATACAATAATAAAAAGAGCCTATGGCGATTGGAGTGCTACTGCTCTAAAAGAATGGAATAGAATATTTAAGGAATATGCAGTGAAACCAATTCAGCAATTTCAATATATAAAAGGTAAGAACTCAACCGACATTGCCATGGTGATAGATGCAATGGATATATTGCACTCAAAGTCCGTAGAAACCTTTATCCTAGTAACAAGTGATAGTGATTTCACTGGGTTAGCTACTAGAATAAGGGAAGCAGGTATAAAAGTTATAGGAATAGGTAGAAAAACTGCTCCGTCATCATTTGTTAAAGGGTGTGAGGAGTTTATTTTCATAGAGAATCTATTACCGCAAACTATGGGATCTGATAGAAAAGAATCGACTGTTGAAAACATCTCAAACTCTGAAATCAAACTTCAAGAGGGAGAAGAACTTCTTCGTAAGGCAGTGAGGAACACTGCAGATGAGAATGGCGTTGTGTTGGGTTCAAATCTTGGTCTTATGCTTTTGAAACTTGACCCGTCGTTCACACCAAAGAATTTTGGCTGTAAGAACCTTTCAAAGTTTATCGAGCTTTATCCTTCTATTTTGCATAATACTAAGGAGAAGTCTGGTGGTGACAAGAAATACAAAGTTGTAGATCCAGATTTAAGGTAGGTTTCTTAGTCATTTCTGTTGAGGGAAATTAAGATCGTATTTTTCAGGCTTTTCACACCTTCAGCCTAAGTTTATTTCTTCTCTCAGGTTGTCTGGGGGAAATGATAATGTACTTATCCAAATGGAAAAGTAATTTTTCATCCTAAGGGTTATTCTAAGATATTACTTTAAAGCTAAAACCTATGCTTAACATGCATCCATTCACTCCTAAGTAAATTAATTAGGAAAAATAAAAGAGGATCTGATTATCCTCTAATCGTCTTCTTCATCGTCGCCTTGGTATTCGTCGTTGTTTGGGTTTAATTGGTCTGCATGGTTATCCTTGTCGTATTCTTCTTTTGTCTTATCCGGATCTCCATCTCGATGTCCTTTATCAGTCAATTTTTCACCAATCAACAGAACTAAATTCTATTATAAAATTTTTTTCATTGTTCTTTGTATTGCTCTCAAAAGAGAACTTTTTAGAAGGGATTGGTTTTAAAAAAGTTATTTTAGTTGAAAACTTAAAAATTACAAGGATTTTAGTAGTTAATAAGGGTAACTGAAATATGAAAAATAAAGAACAATTCTTGGAGCTAGTTAAAAGGGCCAATGATGATCCAAATGTTGAAAGGCGAAGAACCTTAGGATTTGATAAATACGGGAATTTATTTGAAATATCAAATATCGAAAATATAGATATTGAAAAATTCAGAAAATTTTTTAATTTGAGTGAGAATCAACATTGGCATGGGCTTAATCAGAATATTTCTTTGCTTGTCTCTAATCCTAAGAATGTCAAAGAATCTCTAAAACTCCTTCTAGATGAGCATAAACCAATATCAGAAAGAATAGATGGAATTCTAGATGCTTCAGGAGAAAGCAAGGTAAAGGGTTATGGACTCGCAAGAATATCCGCAATACTTCATTATGCTCATCCTGACAAATACGGTGCTTATAATAATGTATCAATGGAAGGATTATCAAAAATTGGCGAAAATCCTAAGGATACCAATCCCCGCTGGAATTCCTTGACGAATGGAGAAAAATATAATTTAGTAAACCAAAAGTTCCTTGAACTTTCTAAGAGTTATAATATTTCTCTTTGGGCAATCGATTGGGTATGGTGGGATTTGGTTAATAATTCCTCTGATGCGATTCCAGATGATGATGAAAGTGATGAACCACCAATGAATGAAAGGAAAGAAGAGAGAACGTATAACTTTGGATTTGAGAAGCATCTAGAGGTTTTTCTAGTTGAAAATTGGGCTCACACAACCCTCGATAATGATTTACAGTTAGATATCTTGAAAGATGAAGAAACTGGCGAAACCATAGGTCAACAATACAAACTAGAAAATGGCAAAAGGATCGATATACTGTGCAAGAATAAGAAAACCGACGGCTTTACGGTTATTGAGCTTAAGCGAGGAGGGACAAGCACTGATGTGGTAGGTCAAATCAAAATGTACATGGGATGGTTAAAAAAGAATTTTTCCAACGGAAAGCCGGTGGATGGGATAATAATGGCCCAGGAATATAGTGAAGATATTAAATACGCTCTGTTAGACGAAAAAGGTATACAATTACTTACATTCAGAATTGGTTTCGAACTTAATAAAGAGAAACTCGACCTGTAGTTGAGTAATTCTCTAAGTTACCATTGCTGATCTAAAATATACCCAAGGAAATCGTACGATATGAAAAGGCTGTTGACCAGGTGGGAAAGATCCTTGAGGATGTTGATGACATGAAGGATATAGTGGGTGAGGATGGGGGCCTTGCAGATAGGCTGGAAGAGATGAAGTTGAGGCTTTCTGGCATATAGCGAAAATCATTAAACAATTTTGTAGATGAATTAATCATTTTTTCCCTGAAATAAGGGATTTAAATTCTTTTTTTCATTTATAGATTTCATAAGTGTCTTTTTTAATATATTGTTTATCAGGAGAAATGGGTAAAAGAAATCCATTCACAAAAGAATACTGCACAGGAAGGAAGGATCAGTTCGATGTTGATTATGCTATATTTAGAAAAACTGCAAAGGAAGCAGAAACAAAAGAAGAATTTGAAAAACTCCTGGAAGAGAGATTCAACTACATGATATCGAGGATAGCAGATGATAATGCAAAGGAGCTGCTTGAAGATATGCAGCTTTTATAAGATAATTTTTTTATTTCTTTCAGGCCCATGTTTGAATCGATATAGAGGAATAATCTACACGAAAGAAGATAAATTCCCTATTTTAGGAAATTATCATTCTCGAAATGCGAGATTTAATTTGAATAATAGAGACATTCCGATATTTACTTTATTTTAATTCAATTTATATAGATTAAAGACATGGTTCTCTTGTGGAAAAAGGAAAAAACGAAATTAAAAAATTCCTGTCTACAATTTCAATAATTCTAATATTTATTGCATTTATCACAATTGTAGTTTATATTATATTCCCATCAATGAGGAATATATTATCCACCGTAGTTGTGACATTTATTGTTACCTTAGTAAGTACTATTTTAATCGATGCTTACAGAAAACCATACCCGATCAATCGACTGGATCATTTAATGAAAGTAACTTTTAAAAGTTCAGCAATTCGGGGGGAAAACCTTGTATATTTTAGAAGAGTTACAACTAACTGCGAATCCAGAAAAGAAATGTTTAATTTTCTTAAAGGAGACGGCAGAAATGGGGAGTTTAGTGAATTAAAAAATGAACTCTCAAAAATTTTTGAAATCACTGATTTAGTCCCAGAAGAAAACAAAGTCTCTTTGAAGATAATGGCAGATTTACATAAGAAGTACAAAAAGAAACAAAACATTTGGGGTAAGTTTGAAGTCCAAATTATTGAAGAAAAAATAGATTACCAAATGGAGTTAGAAAATGAAGTAAGCGTTGAATTTACGGTTACATTAAATGAATGGGATTATAAAAACGTGAAAGATCATTTATACGATGCATCTATAATTGTGAATAACATTATTTCGATAATAGGAAAGGAATACCGTTACGAAAGTGCCCCACCCGTGGTAAAGTTTCAAACGAATATAAAACCAGTTGTTCTTGCGTATATTAATGAAATAAATAGAGATGGAGAGGAACCGAATAATACATTAAGTATTACAGCAGGGAAAAACCTCTTTATCAATTTTTCAGATAAAAATTGTGAAGTGATTGGAGCTAATAGCAGTTTAGACTTTGACAAGATTGTTATTGCTATGTCTTGGTATGTCTAAAGCTAAACCGAAGAGTAGGATAGAAGGTGTGTTTTGACAAAGTTCTGAATGTCCTTATCTGAAAGTGAAGTTGTTATCCATCCCCCTTTTCCATTTATTGAGATATCATTGCCAGGATACGTATTTTTAAAATTAAAGCTTATCATATATACCTCACCTGTATAAAGTTCTGTGATAGCTTTTGTTTGTTTTAAATTACTTGCCCTAGCTGTTTCAGTAATTTTCCCCTCTACATTTTTTGCATTTATCCCTTTAATTTCCTTGGCATATTTATCTGCAATGTCTTTTAATGCTCTGTCGTTCCAAGATAAATTCTTGATGTTGAATTCAGAACCAATCAATTGTTTAAGTAGCTTTCTTGTTTTACCAAATAAGTCAGGCCTCCCATTTATAAATATTCCCTGAAGAGTTGCTCGTAAGGTATATCCTTTCCCTATCAGATTCTATAGGGAGTCTGCTTACAAAATAAGTATGCAATTGACCCATTATATTGGTATCTAAATATGTTGCTCTCTGTGTTGAAATAACTAGGCCAATACCAAACTTTCTTCCTCTTCTTGCTTAACAATAAAACCCAGCAAGAAGTTGAATAGTACACAAAGCTTTGAACACCATTTATTTATTATGCTCCATTGAGCATTCACTACAAAGCAGATGCTCAGATTGGCCTTTTCCTTTGAGTGCACATATTGGTTTATCTGTGTTTCCCCATATACCATACTTCTCAGATTTGGTATTTTCTTCCAAATGGCTAATATGATCTGATAGGTAAGGGTAATACTTTTCAATAATTTTTTTTTCGGTTAAATTCCCAAATGCGCCACATAAACAATCTCCACTCTTTCCGATAGTTCCGTATGCACTATTTATAGGAATTTTATATTCATAATGCAAATTCCATACTTTATCGTCACTATAGTGAAATATTGGGCAATCCCAATAAGCTCCCTGATAAAATTGTATTCTCCTAGCCCATCGTGATCTACGGCTACTCTCAGATCTTCTTACGCCAGAAAAGAGAAGAGGAGAACTGCCCATTTCTCTCTTGTGCCAAGATATGAACCTTCTTACTGCATCAAGCTTCAGAATATGCATAATCTGGCTATGCCCACTTGGACTGGGGAAACCGTGCTTTAGAACGTAAGAATCATAACTGGTATACCCACTAAAAACTTTTAGATTCCAATCAAATTTAGAAGAGATCTCTTCGACATACTCTTTTGTCTCTTTTAGCCCTATGCCAGTATCAATGTAGATTACTCCTTCCAACTTATCTCTCATGCCCATTTCAACTGCCGCTAGAGTGCTATCTTTTCCACCAGAAAGGAGAGCCCACCCCTTCTTGTTTTCTTCAATATTCGTAATCACAATTACATCAGAAATCAGTAATACTATATCTATATTTCCTTGTGACAAGGAAAAATATAATTAGTTTAATGGATACACTATTTATGAGTTACATAATGTATTAATATGATTATAGGATGGTGTGACGATATCAATGAAATCATACTGTATTCTCTGTGGGAGAAGAATTAACGAAGGGGATCAGAAATGCGCTGAATGTGAAGAGTTGAAGGATCTCATCGACGTTTTATTTGAAGACGCAAAGAAAGAGTTATCCCATAATCCATCCGTTGATAGAGAAGCTGTGTTCAAAATGCTAAGAGAATTTGCATTCATAGTGCAGGAAGATTCTCTTCTAAGAACATATAGGAACTCAATGAAATTCTTTTTAGATCAGTTCATAGACAAAAAGAATGAAGAGACTACACTCGGGTTATTCACGAAGAAGGTGCAGACCAAACTTAATCAATTAAAAATCTTAAAGGAACTGTCTGAAAGTTCTATTATTAATTGGGATTCTTCATTGCTTAGCAACTCTACCTCGCCAAAGATTTATCCTGGAGATGTTACCAAGAACCTGAAAGAATCTTACGAGCGCTCATCTGTCACAGAGCGAGCTGAGCAAAGATACGGCCACATTATAGGATTTTATTCACTACTCCCTTTAATTAAAGGTTATTCTCATTGTGAGTCAAAGGAAGATATCAAAAAATTGAATCTTGTTCCAAAAAAACCATGGATTATCATGCTGTCAATCTTAGTAGGGAACAGCGATGGCAGAATTTCTATTGAGCGAACGAACAAATTTCTGAAGAAGATGAGAGGAATAGGTAATGTCTCTGGAGCTATACTATCTAATCTTAGTTCTCTTAATACAGACTTTGTACAGAGGGCTACAGTAAGAGTAGAAGATGATGGAGACACCGATAAGGTTTATGTTTTATCTCCTGATATTGTTCAATATCTCCAAAGATTGAGGGAAAACGTTAGGACTAGATAAATAAAGGAGGATGAGGTTAATGGAAATAAGTACAAGAATAAAGGCAACAGAATTACTTGGATATCAGAAGGAGATTGCGGATAAGATTCGTAAAATTGCAGACTACGTATTTAAAAACGATGTTCGCTTAAAATTCTCAGGATTTTTGCTTTCCGGACCTCCTGGAAATGGGAAGACAGAAATTGCAAAACAGGCAGCACTTCTAATAAGTAAGGGAGCATCGGTGAAGATATTTCTGCTTGATGGGTCAGACATAGCTTCACCTAAATGGGGAGAAGCAGAAGAAAAGTTGAAAAGAGCTTTTAACGCAAACTCCGACAGCAAGCAGGTTGAGAAGAGGATAATAATTTTTGACGATATCGAAAGTACGCTAATGAGCAGAGATATAGAAATTGCGAAAGAGTGGCACTTTTCCATAAACTCGGTTGCCTTTCATTTGCTAGACGATATAGATCATTCTAATACTCTTGTGTTAGCCACAACTAATAAGCCTGAAATGGTCGATCCTGCGTTGATTTCTAGACTATATCCAATTTCAATCCCTGCCTTAACGAAAGAGCAACTGAAAGAGTTCTCCGAGAAGTCAGTGGGGAGAAGTATTTTTGAAGTGGACACACAACTTGTATTACGGTCTTTGAAATCAAAGATCGACCAAGGAAAAATTAAATCCTTGAGAGATATTGAGCATGAGATATTGCTGGAAGTGGTAGAAATGATGGGTGAGAACTAATGGAAACTGATAATGTGCCGACAGAAGGAATAATATTTCCCTATTCGGGACAGCTGGAAATTGAAATTTACTTTAAGGAATATAAAGATAGCTGTGCAAATGATTGTAGGAGATTTTTGCACATGGGGAGAGGTAATGAACCGCCCCTAATTAGAAAATTAAAAGAAAACCTTGGAGGGAATGCTGATGCGCTGAGTATACTTCCAAAAGATTATGCTTTGCTTAGACACGTTCCGATTGGCATAGAAGTTGAACTTGATGCAGGAAGCAGGAGATCTGGATCGGGAAAAGCTAGAGGAGGACTTGAAATATATGATGTGTCTGGACTGAATGAAAACGTAATCACGAAGCTCAAAGAGGTATTAGATGAGGAGGAGAAAAAATCTAAGGAGGGAAAACTTCTGTGGTTCAGCTATTACAGGATTTATCTGAGGAGGGAAATGCTATGACTAATACCCAAGATTTAAGAAAAAAGATTTCCCTAAGCTGCATCAACTCTCTAGAGCAGAGAGTGAATAAAAGCAGAATTGGTCCGGATGACACTAAAAACATCATTGTTTCAGAAGTAGACAAAGTGGTAAGTGCTGAGTATTAAAGGGGATTTTTATGAAATTAAATATAAAAGGAGTACAAACAATTAAAGATTCATCTTTCGAATTTCCAGATAATGGACTTGCTTTGATATACGGAGATAATGCAGTAGGGAAATCCTCCCTGATTAGAGCTATTGCTGCAGCAATCGCATATGATTCTTCCAACAGGGATGGCAGAATCTCGGAAGAACAGAAGCTGCTTGGCATACTTCAGGATGGAAGTAAAGCCAACGCTGGGTTAATCAGTGTAGGTCTTGACGAAGCTCAGATATACATAAGCAGCAACCTAATCAATGAAGCAGTGCTCATTTCTAGAAATGGAAAGTTCAAGGGATCTAATCCTAGGTTTGTAATAACAAATGTGTTGAGTGATGTAAGTTGGATAATGCGAATTTTAACTCATACAACTTCCGTGAAGGTAAGCGACTATCTTAAAGACTTCAATGATATGATTAAGAGATATGAAGATGTTATAGATGGGGTCACCGAAACCAAAAGAGATTTGTTTCAAAAAATTCAAGAACTCAACAGAATGATTAAAGAATCCACTGAGTCTCAAAAAAAGATTAAAGAAAGCCGAAAATTACTAGAAAATGCCAAAGAAGAATTAAAAGCTATACAGGAGAAAATAACCGAAGAAGCTAAGAATGATCCTAATAGAGAAGAGAGGATATCAGAGATAAATAGCCAAATAAGAGAAAAGGAAAAGTTAATGAATAAATCAAGTAATAAAATAACAGAATACGAAAAACTTATCAGAACATATAACGATAGAATTGAACAGACAAGGGGCCAGATTAAGCTGAGGGAGCTTAAGATTAAAGAATCTAGTGAAACCCTCGAGGAGTATGAAAAAGCTGACATAGACTCAATTCCAGAGATCGAGGAAAAGATCGGCTCCTTAAAGGATATGAGATCTAAGGAGCAAATTCTTTATGATATTCTCAGACGTACTTATTCAATGCTTGAAAGGGAGCATTCTGGAGAAGTGGTTTGTCCATTATGTGGTTCCAATAAAATAAACCCATCTGAAGTTGAGAAAATTAGTAATGAAAAAGACGAAGCAATAAGAAGATTCGACACTCAGATATCAGTGCTTTCAAGAAAGGCAGGCGACTTGAAAGAAATATCAAAGAGAAAGGAAGAGATAAGCAAAAATATTTATAGCTTTAAGCAAAATAATGTCAGAGATGAAGAAGATCTTAGAAATTTAAAACAGGATTTGGATAATACTTTAGCACAGCTAAAATCAGAAGAAAACAAAAAGTTAGAAATGAGCAGACAGAGAGATAATCTCCAGCTAGCCATTTCTGCCGGTCATTCAGAAAGACTTAAATCTGTCCAGAGCAGAATAAAAAATATTGAAACAGAGATAAAAGATTTAGAAATGAGCAGAAAATATACACAGATTAACATTTTCGGAATCAATTATCCAGTCGAGACAAAAACTGTCGATATTTTTGATAAAGGTGTAATGCTTTCATTGTCGGACATAGAAGATCATTTTCAAAAACTTCGAGAAACTGAACAAACAAAGCTTAAGGAAGAGTTTAATAAGAATATAAAGAAAATATTGAAAGAAATGTCTTTCGACCTTGATATTTATGTAGACAACAATTTCAACATTATCGCTAGGAAAAAAACAGCAAGTGGATTTGAAATACTTGAAACGCAGAATTTAAGCAGATCAGAACAAGCGACTATCGCTTTAACATTGCAGTTAGCCCTTGCACAAGGTTATTCTCCAGAAATACCTATTATACTATGTGATGGGATTTATGAATTCTTTGACGATGAAAGGAGAAAGAAAATACTCGCATATATTGATGAATTTGGCAAGAAATACAATAAGGCAATTCTAATGACTGTAGTAAAAGAAGGGGTGAGACATCCAACGGTGGGACTGGCATGAGATGTAAGATATGCTTAGTCATTGATTCCAATGAGTCTAGTTCAATTTGCCACAGCTGTTCTATAGCTATACAAGCTATGGAGTTGTTTATTGAAGATCTTGGAAAATATCTCTCCTCAGCTGATTCAGAGAGATTGCCTGATTATTATGCTAAAAATATACCTTACTTTGTTTCAACTTTGTCATTCTACAACCGATACGTAAGTGTTAAAAACTTAATCCAAGAAGTTGCTATAACATATTTATCCAATGACCCCGCCGACCCCGCCGAAAAAATATTTAGACAAGATATAGAGAATTCAGAACCATTGAAAAATGAGAATATAGTAAGGGTGTTAGAAGAAAATCAGCTGATCTCTAGTAAACCTGATATTACTCACGACGACTATCTCATAACTCCAATGGATAGAGTGTCTATCTCATTTTATGTATTAAATAATTTTGAATTGGAGGGAGAAGGTTTTTTCAACTACTTTAATTCCTTGTTTTTATTTTCCATGTTGATTATGGTCAAGGATGATTTGACCTCATGGATAAAAGGTGATATAAAAAATTTTCCTAGAAAAGGTTTTTTACCCATAAGACTGATAGCTGGTGCTGTAGAGAGAGCTATTGAATCTGAAACCGAAGAACATTATATAACCATAGAAGAGATTTATCGATCAATGAAAGGTATTAACTATAAAAGCCAAACGAAGATATTTTCTCAAATGATAGGCATGGATTTTCAGTCAAGAAGTATATTTCAAACTATTCCGGATCCAGAAGAAGATGTTCAAGCAAATTTGACTAAGGAAATCTCAGAGATGGTAGATCATCTGGCAGAAAGGATTAGAGAGAGGACTGATGATAGAGAAAATATAAGGTGATATCTTCTTTCAAGGGCAAGATGTGTAAACATATTCCATTTTCTGAGACTATCCAACAAATAACATTAATAGGTTTGTATTTATCCATAGTTGAGGATTTCTAATAACCTCACAAAAAACACCGTAACATTTATTCATGAAACACGCATGTTACTGTATGAGTGATTTACTTGATCATGCATTGAAAGAAAAATACAGCACAATGAAGATAAATGATCC
>JAJZXP010000214.1 GCA_021806345.1 Thermoplasmata archaeon
AATCAGGCATCCTAATGGGCTCCAGTCAGGTTTTGATTAGAACTGGGTCATCTGATTCGTGATGATTGACTGGAACTATGAACCGGGAAGAGACCCGCAGATCTGGGTTCAAATCCCAGTGCTCCCACTCCCTGCGACTCCCCGTTTTTCCTTTTTAGAATATTGTTTTTCCTAAAATTTCTGTCTTTATAAGGGATTTAAAATTAAGATGTTAGAGTCCTGTTGTGTAGATTGTTATTATTATTCGTGATTTACCATTGATAAAGTGAATATCGCTATATTTATTAATATCTGTCTTTTATATGAATAATGGATTTGCTATCTGAAATATATTCCAAGATTACGTTTTCTTTTCATCCTATGGAAAATAAAGGAAGAAGAGAATTTGAAGTGAATTGCTTTTCCAATTTTATCTCTATGTCAACGGAAGACAAAGAGGTGATATAGTTGTTAGGTGAATTTATGAATGCTGCTATAAAGGAGATAGATGAACTACGGAATAAAATTGAACTTTACAGAAAAGATCTTTCGAAAAATGAAATGCTCGTCAGATATACGCTTATTGATCCATTCTTAAGGTTACTTGGGTGGGATACAGCAAATCCAAGCCAAATTCTTCCAGAGTATTCAACTGGTAGTGGTAGGGCTGATTATGCAATGATAGATACAGAAGGAAATATTATTGCATTTGTTGGGGCTAAAAAACTAGGAGCAGCAGAAGATCTCAACCAACACATTAGCTATTGCATTGCAAGTGCAGTTTCCTATTTCATTGCCACAGATGGTAATGTGTGGGAATTCTATGATGCTTTTAAAAAAGTTCATATTCCAGAAAAAAGGATAGAGAGATGGGTAATTATTGATGAAAAACCTGGAGAAATAATAAAAAAATCGTTAATAATTTCTAATTTCTCTGAGTTTGGGGTTTACAATAATAAAACCAAAGTGGAAATGAAAAAGGATAATATTGAAGCGAACCAGTTTCCAAAAAGGGAAACTTTTCTTGAAGCGCAGAAAAAAGAAAAGAGGTCCTCTCCTGTGCGTCCCATTGATCTTTTGATATCAGGTGAGTCTATTCATGTGTCTAAGGTTCGAGAGGTACTTATTCGAACAGCTGAATGGTTAATAACAAAAGAAAAACTGAAATTAACTGATGTTCCAATAGAATCTGGACCAATTAGATATATCATTAATGATAAACCTATACATAAGAATGGAGCTAGTTTTTTTGATTCCTATACTTTATCAAACGGATTATTTCTAGAAGTGCATGGATCACATATGGCAATTGAAAACAATGCTCTTGTGTTAATGAGACATTTCGGATTTAATGACAATTCAATTAAAGTAAAGTGGAGTAACAATAAACAGTAAAAAAGGACTTGGCAATCGAAAAATGTTTAGGAGAGAATGAAAACGGGGTGTGGTGTGGTGACTTTAATTCTTAGAGATGTGGAAATTGAGGATTTAATAAAAAAACCAAAATATTTCTTTTTGGAAGATTTAAATAGAGCTAAGTTTCGGACTCAAGATAGCCATAGAAAAAAGGAAATTCACCTTAGGTGCAACAATTCGAGTGGTCAATTTTATCTGTTTTGGCGTCAAAATACAATTGACCCATTAGACTTTTCCGTAGGACTCTCTTACAATTTTCCCGATTCTAATATTAAAATAAACCTGATACGATGTAATGGCAACGGTCACATTCATAAAAACAAATTGGAGGGTACAAAATTTGACGGAGAATTCCATATTCATAAAGCTACGGAGAGATACCAACTATTAGGGTTAAAAGCTGAAAATTATGCAGAAAAATCTACTGAGTTCGCTGATATGGAGGGAGCGTATAAATATATATGTCGTATTGCTCATATAGAAGAGAAAAGAGAAGGGATGATGAGTTTATATGAATACTAAGTTAGAATCCATGTCTAATGAACTCAGGAAGAAAATATGTAATGAAATTGAAGTAAGAGACAAGGGGGTTGGCATTTATCAAATAATCACACCTTTTACTTTTGATGATGGAGATGGGTATGTTATTTACTTGAAGCAAGACAGCAAAGGTTTGATTCTTACCGATAATGGACACACTCTTATGCATTTATCATATTGGATGGACACTTCCAATATCACTAGGGATTCGGGTGTTAGAGCAGACATTTTTAATAGTATATTAAATTCATTCAAAGTTGAATATTCAGATGGTGAACTGTTGATGAGAATATATGAATCTAATTTAATTGCTGATTACTTTTTCTCATATTTACAGGCCATTACAAAGATAACTGATATAGATTATTTAAACAAAGAAAGGGTCAGAAGAACTTTTCTTGAGGATCTCGTAAATTTTATGAAAGAAACTTACGGGGAAAAGGTCAAAGACAAGTGGTCAGATCCTCAACTCGATAGAGAGGGTATATACTCTGTTGACGTGAGACTAGACATAGCAAAAATACCGTTCTTCATATTTGCGGTTTGGAGTGATGAAAGAGCTTTAAATGTTGTTGTTTCTATTCTTACACATAAACAATGGAAAGAAAAGTTCAGGGCCATCGTTATACATGAATATATGGATGAACTGTCTAAAACAAATCTGAAGAAAATCACTGATTTCTCAGACAAGCAGATATCATCGTTTTACGGAAAAGAACAAGAAATAAAAGAATACATTGAAACCGAGAAGGAATACATTGGTATAGTGTAATGATAGCTTTTACTAATATGGAGAAACTCGGAAGTTGAAACTGCTTCACAATTTCTAATGTCAACAACACGAGATTGGAGACACGACAGCAGACTTCTTTTTATTGTTAAAGAATCTTATTAAATGATGGGAATTAGTTCATCCTATGATATTTATTGATTGTGATTCTCCGACGAGAGCGCTCTATGGCTCCCCATTATAGATTGTGGAACAATTGTAGATGATAGTGGATTCTCAGACACTGACGAAGGTTGTAGACTTACCGGTTCCTTACGAACATTGGCAGATTAATTAGTTAAGGCTGAATCAATAGAGAAGGCAATGACGATGATACCAAAGAGAAGTAAAAACTATATTCAATATTTCTATTAAAACCTAACAAATTACCATAGAAAACACTTTTATACATTATATTATTATATCATTATGTCAGAGGAATACAGAGAGTTTATAGTGGGGTTTTCAAATAAAGTTTCGGGAGTATCATTTATCTATAGAATGTGTCCATTTTGTTGAGATCTTATAGAAGATCAAAAAGGAATGCCTCCATCTGGTTATCCTGTCCATATTACTTTGTCTATAGATAAACATAAAAAGAATGAATTTTGGAAAAAACTTAGTAAAGAAAAAGATAAGAACCAAGATGAAATCAATAGACTATAGCTGATCAGAGAAGGAATATCACTCTGAGTTCTTTAGAAGGTAACAAGAGACCAACTTGTTTTGGTTATTTAGTTCGCATTTTATTGTAAAATTCTTCTTTTTAGGTTTGACGTTTTCAGCACCAAAAAGCACTTTAATTTTATAGTCACGTGTAGGATTTAGTAATGTTCTAGGTGGTGAGAAGCACCCCTCCGAAGCAATCAAGACTCCATCGTTGTTATTACCATATTTTATTATTTTACCTACAATTGCAAGATCTGAAGTTCTTGGAGAGATATCCTTATGTGTCGGATTGCCTGAAATGCCCCATACAACATAATCTTCAAATATTTTTGTTTCAGGGTTTGAGGAAGAAACTAATGAATTAATGCCATAATAAGTTGGTAACAAATCACCAGCTTTGAGATTTATGGTAATTCTGATATAACTTTTTATTGAAGATGATCGTCCTGAGTTCTTTATTTCAATTAAAAGCATACTTGAATCTTTGTCGGTAACAAAAGCATCAAGTTTAGCTCTATTGTAATATTTTTGAAAACTCCCGATAAATAAAATTAGAATGGTAACAAAAGCCAAGAACAGGGTACCAAAAGGTCTTAGAGGTTCTAAAATGTTATACAACGCTACAATAATATTCATTAAATGAAAATTTCTCGGACTAAATATAATTATCGCCTAAACGAACGAATAAACTTTATCAGCAATCCTAGGAAGAAGTGCGCGCAACGTATAAAAGATGTGAATAAATAAATTTCACTTATCTTTTAAGCATTCCTTCAATTTCCTTATGCAATGAACTTTTTACACTTAATGAATAGGCGGCATCTAGAATTAAACTTTCAGAAAATTCCAATTCCCCAACTTCTCCAATTAATGCAGATGAAATGGAATAAACTAAAAAAGCAATTATAGAGATCATATTTGGGTCAACTTTATCGTTTTTGATCATCTTCCCAGATAAAATCTTGACGTAAAGCGAATCTTCTCTCATATTTTTTATCACGGAATGATCCTTTTTTAGAATGTCTTTATCGAGGCTTCTATTTATGACTTCCATCACTCTTTTTGAGGTTTCAGATGTAATGTTATATTTATTTTTTGTTTCTTTTTTAAATCTTATCTGCTTCTTTTTATTAAGCCCAAGTTTTTCTGGAAAATCTTTAATCAAATCTCTGTTATTCAAGGGAAGACCTTTTTTAGAAAATTTGTCTCTGATATAAATTATGAACTCCTTCATTTCTTCAATTTTAACGTCATGTTCAGTAAAAGTTGTTTCGCAGTTTCTTGCATTCGGTTTAATTTTGTTTAAAAATTCTTCCCCTAATTCACTCATCTTGTATACGCAAATAGTTTTTCCTAATTCTTCAAATGCTAGTTCAACAAGTGCGGGAGAGTAGGGTTTGAGATTTTTATCTTTGAATAATTTAGATGCTGCAATTAAAAGTCCACAGGAATTTGAGAGGCACACTCTAACATCTTCAGATGTGTAAATTTTCATTCTCATCATCTGTTTCTCCTCGTATCTCCTTGTCATAATTTATTAGATAATCCACTTGATCTTGTGTAAATCCATACATTTTTGCTAATAGTTTGTCACATTCATCAATGCTTCGCTTAGCTTTGCTTGTCAAAAACCTATTCCTCTTGGCATCGAAGTTTTCCTTAAGGGCCCTCATAATATTATTTGAGCAGTGAGAAAGTTCTTCATTATATTCTTCTATGAATTTTTCACCAGGAATGGGGAATGATTGCATTAAATCTGAATTCATATGTCTTCCATCACCATACACTCTGAAATAAAAATAAAAAAGACTGCTGTTCATAATAACAAGAAATAAGTTATAATATTCTTCTTCTATATTTATTTTTTTTATTTCCGAACTTGTGTAAGGTTCAAAGTCCCAAGCATTATACCAATAATTCCCGCTAGATCTGTACCATGCATTTCTTCCATTGTTTCTGGCAATAATCTTATTCAAGACATCAGGGTTTGATTTTAAGGAGATAAGAATCTCTCTGTTTTTTTGACTACCTATTTTTGGTATTCTATGTTTTCCTGTCAAAGTACTTAGGGATGAAGACTTTTCAAAAAATGTCAGTCCATCAACATTTTCAACTGGGCAATCGAAATTATCCGGAATATCACGGTAAAACTGAGAGGTATACATTTTTCCATTATTTCCTTTACACTTGTTTTCACAAAAAAGAAAAGACACGCTCTGGCTCATTTCACTGAATATTCTGCATCTATCCCTGTCAAAGGTTAAAATGGTTGTTTTTTCATATTCCGTAATTAAGTTGTGTCTAGTATTAGATAGATCCTTGTTGAAAGTTATAGCGTATGTTACAATAAAACCCAAATTTGCACCGACACTCGAGAGTGGAATCATTCTATCAATAAATGAACCTGCAATTTCATCTATAGATTTTGAATATCTTCCAACGAACTCTTTCTCTTTATCCTTCAGGATATTACCATATGGTGGATTTCCAATTATAACGTCAAACCCGGAATTTTCAGAGGCGAAAACATCAATAAATTCTATTGGCCAATGTAAAAGCGGTGTTCCAACATTCTCTATTTTTCCTTTAAGATATACTCTATCTGCCAGCAATTCAAGTTTTTTGTACTTTGTTCTAAGTTCATTTCTCATCTCTTCGGATTTAACCGGATCACTTTCCGTTTTATATTTTTGTATCAATTCTTCTGTTTGTCTCAAATCTTCCTCTGTTTCATTTAGCGTATCACCATCAATTGTCCCTGATTTAATTTCTTTAATATTAGTTATACCAAGCAATGAATTTCCATTTATTACATTGTACTCGATATTTGGAAGTTTCTCTGTCTGCTTCTCCTTTCCAACTTCCATTGAACCAATCAGAGATAACCAAAGCCTTAACCTGGAAATCTCCACCGCAATGGGATCGATGTCACTGCCAAAAAGGTTATTGGTGATAATTTCATATTTAAGTTTAAACTCGTTATCACTCGTTTCTCCCATACAAGTGAATATGGTTTTATGAATCTGTGTCAGAACATTCAGGACTGTAATTAAGAAGTGCCCACTTCCACATGCAGGGTCAATAATTTTAATCTCTTTCACAATTTTAAGAATGCTTCTCCACATACCATTGTCGTTAGTGAATCGTTGTTTAATATCCAGTAATTGCTCCAAATTTGTATATTTACGGAGTTGAGCATCATTCCATTCGTAATCCTTTCTGAGCATTTCTTTTATCTTTTTCAAGAGATAGGAATATATTGTGCTCTTTGAAATATTAACCGTAACATCTTCCGGCGTATAATACGCACCCTGTTCCTTTCTCTTTCCATTTGTGATTCTATTTATAACCTTTTCATATATAAAACCTATAATGTCTGGATTTAATTCATCTTTAGATCCTTTTTGTTCCAATCTAAATTGATACTTTTCGATAAAATTTATTATTTCGATTACAATTTTATTATCAATATTGTATTTTTCTTCATTTTCTATATTTTGCCTGAATAATCCTCCATTAAGGTAGGGAATTTTTCTGTAAGTTTCGTCTGGTGTTATCCTATCTCTTTCTTGTTTATTAAACACCTCGTAAAATAGAGGGGCTAAATATGCCTTATAAAAAGAATTTGGAGGTGTGTTAGTTTCATACTTTTTTATGAGGGTAGTGAGTAGTTCCCTATCCACTAAATCCTTTTCCTCTAAAAATTTAATAAATAATAATCTATTCATGAATAATATGGAGAATTTCTCCTTTGTTCTCTCATCAATAACGTTATTCGGGGGAATGATTTTGTTTACCAGATAATACCCCGATTTTACTATATTTTGAGAGATATTATTATTGCTAGTGCCAAAAACAATCTCCATAAACTCATTATAGAACTTTTTTGTGACAGCTTCCCTTCTTCTATCTAGAAGGTCAACATTTTCTATTATTCTTTCTTTGATTCGTTCTGGAGAGAAAACGAGATAAAATTTATTAAGTTCTTCTCGCATTAATTTTTGTCTGTCGTTTTCATCTGAAGGTAACTGTTTTATCTTCTGTTGTTTTGTGAATAAGAAACCGAAAGTTTCCGAAAGACTTACTTCTTCCACCTTTCTTACCGTGTTCTTTTTTCTGTCCCTATAGATTAGAACCCATCTAATTCCATTTGAAGCTATACCGATGTCTTCGGAGACTGAAATTTGGCCTAACCACTCCATAACTTGAGGAATGCCATGTCCTTTTTGATTTAAGTCCACATCTATGGGTTCACTTTCTAACAGAATATCCAAGTCTTTAAGTTCTATCTTAAGATCTGGATATCTAAAACTCCCGGAAGCTTTTTTAATCTGGTACTGTGATATGAAATTTCCTTCATAATCTAAAATATCTTTAAGCATTGGAATAATGAAGAATTCCTGAGTGTAGGTTTCAGGTTTTTGTTTTCGAGTGTCCGAGCTGTTCAAGTTTATTTTTTGCCCTTGAATCACCTTGGCCATTTTATTTGTTCCCGTTACAGATAGGACACTCATTGCTTCGTTAAAAATTTCTTCCATTTTCTCTATTTTATTCGGAATGTCAGTGTTTTGAATATTGTTTAAATCTTCGGTTGATTTTGATTGTTTAGACATTTCATCCAACTCTTTATTTTACCATATCCATAAATTCTGAAGTATCTATTCCGGTGATCTGCATGTAAATATAGGTTGTAAATACACTTGAATGTCCCATCCACTGCTGAAGTACATTCAAGGGAACACCGCCCATTATGGCGTTCACTGCAAAGGTGTGTCTAAATTTGTGGGCATGGACCCTTATCCCGATGTTGTTCTGAATTTTTTTAAAGTAAAGATCAACAACCTGCCTCTTCATAGGAAACAGAAGTTCAGAGGAACCCTCTCTTATATTGTTTTGCAAGAGATACTGCTTGTATGCATCCCTTAGATCCGTGTGCAAAGGAATTACTCTATACTTAAACTTGGGAAGGCCCGTTCTCTTATCCTTCCCTTGCTTCAGCGTGATCATGCAAATGTTATTTTTATTCAGATCTATATCAGAATGCACCACCTGGAGAACTTCATCGATCCTTCCACCTGTTCTCAATAGAAACTTCACTAGGAGAAAATATCTCTGGTGATATTTTTTTCTTCTAGTATCCTTATTTATATTTATTTTTATCATATGGAAGATTTGTTCGATCTGATTATCAGAGAAGAAGTCGATAGAAAGTTTCTTTTCCGAGGATTGGGGTATCATCATCCTATGAAATGAAGGAGACATAGTATGACAATTCGTGATGCTTTATATATGCTTTTATGATTTTCTGTAATATGTCGACTGAGACTTTCGTTCCAATTAAAAAAACAATAAAAAAAGGGTAAAATAGCACTTGAAATGTCGAAGGTAATACAAACCGTGAAAACATTATCAAAATATGTTATATCTGGAGGGAAAAAGGTTGATATACTATTGACTCGTAGGATTTATGTAGGGAATTGAATGATAATAATTGAAGAAAATAAAAATAGGTTCATTGATAATGTAAACATATTCGAATCAGACGGGTTAAATGATAAGACGGTTAATGAAAAAAGAGAGTATTTCCAAAGAACATTCAGCAAGGAAATGATCAAAAATCTTTCAAAGGAAAATTATTTTCAAGGATTAGGGAAAAAAGAGGGGAACTTCACTTATGAATTGGAGTGGAATTCACAATGTTTGGGAAGCATAAGGGGAGGTAGCGTTTACAAGTTTGGCTATCAAGAAGATTTTGGTAAAATAAAAGATTTTATTTTAAAGATCATATCTGCAAATTCTAGAATAGATCAGTTTTACACACCAAGTGGAGATCTAACGGAGTTCTCAAAGAAACTCATTAATGAAAAGGGCGATCTGAAGGGGATAAGCAGAGTTTTAGTAGGAAAGATTCTTTCTATTTATTACCCTGAAATATTCATACCTCTCTTTGGTGATCAAGATAGATTTCTAAAGAAATTATACAGAGATTATGAGCCGGAGGATAAAGGAATAGAACTTTATTTAAGGAATAATTTTGAACTGCTAGAAATCAAGAAAAAATATTGTCCAGGTCTATCCAACGATGAATTTGTCAGTCTTCTCTATAAAACCTTTGGAACCAAGCAATCGGAGATCAAAAATTTAGAAAATGCTGAGGAAACACAAATAGATGCTCTAGAAGTTGAGCACTATCAATCTCTTATACATAGAAATTTCAAGAAACTTTTTGATGGTAAATTACGTTACTACGATCCAGAGTATCAGAAGGAACATAGTGGGCATTTCGATACACAAGAAGTGGGAATAATGGATTTTCTAGCGGTAGATAATGAAGATAATCTAGTGGTCATTGAACTTAAAAGAAATTCCACGGACAAAACATTAGGGCAAATTCTAAGATATATGGGGTGGGTCAAAGAAAACTTGCTTAAAAGTGGCAAGGAAGTGAAAGGAATAATTCTAGCGGAATCCAAGGATAATAGGACTGAATACGCATTAAAGGTAACACATAATGTTAAGTTCAATAAGATGACTCTAAAAGTTGATATTGAGAAATGATAACACTTTCTCGAGGTCACAACTATCTTACTTTGTGCGTAAATATCTATAATTCTCGTTTTAAACCCCTTAATTTTATTTAATTTTGTTAGGATTTTATTAAGAGCCTTTATCAAGGATATCCCTAATCTTTTTTTGATAGATATCCTTCGATTATTCAAGTCTGCTTTTTATTCACTCCTTCAAGTCTAAGCATTCTATATTTACATTTTCTCTTTGACAGTAAATTCAAGAAAAACATGTTGATGTGTGTTTATACCCAGCCTCGTTTTCTGAAAATTAAAAGAAGTACTGAGGAAATAAGCAGCATGACCACAACCATCCCATAGAACCCATAGATGGAAGAAGATGCAGGCTCGTAAAATCCCTTTGTGAAATTCATTCCATAGAAACCTGTCAGGAATGTCAGGGGCAGGAAAATGGTGGCCACTAAGGTCAGCAACCTCAAAATATTGTCAGTATACGCTGATCTCAGGGTGAAATACAAATCCCTGATATCACCAGCCCTAAGTGTATACGAATCCAGGGCCTCAATCATCTGGAATGTATGATCATATATATCCCTGAAATCATGAGAAAGATCAGGGGACAGAAACTTTATTGCATCATTCTGTGCAAGGGACATCACATCCCTGTGCTGTGTCAAAGTGATTCTAAGATTTCCCATCTCCGATCTGGCCCGGGAAATGAAGGCCATTATATTTTTCAGGTCATTAAGTTCCTTGGATGTGATATTATCAAAGTCCAGCAGATCAACCCTGACCGAAACAAGCCAGTTCTCCATGTCAGAAAGTGCGCTGAAGAATGAATCCACAGAAAAATCAAACACCTGGTGCATCACCAGTGAAGGGAAATTTTTCTCCTTCTTGATGGTCTTGGCACGGTTCCCAATGGAATCAATAGAATGCTGCACCACAGAAGAAGGATTCTGGTGAA
>JAJZXP010000357.1 GCA_021806345.1 Thermoplasmata archaeon
AGCACAATTTCAAAATTGACACCTGATGTGAGAGGTATAGTGCTGGAGAAACATGGCCTCTTCACATTTGGAGAAACCGCAACCGAAAGTTATGAAAAACACATGGAACTGGTTGGAAAAGCAAGAGAATATGTGAAAAGCCAGTGCGGAGACAGAATATATGATAAAAAATTCATTGAACCCGTGGAAGTGGATTCAATCCTGCCTGAAATAAGGGGGAAACTCTCTGCAGAATTTAAGAAAGTCCTGCTGGTGAAGAAGGATGGGGATGCCCTTGAAATTGCGCAGTCATCCCAGGCTCAAATGTACCAGAAAAGCGGCCCCGCGACTCCGGATATGCTTATAAGAACCAAGTATAATTTTCTCTACATTGACAGTAAAAACAATGTTCTGGACAGGATTCTGGAATTTGCAGCTGAATACAGGAAGGAGCATTCAGAATTTGTGAGCGCTTATCCAATGCACGATCCATACCCGTCAGTCATAATAGTGAGAGGATATGGAATCATAACTGCTGCAAGAACTCTTAAGGAATGCACAATCATAATGGATCAGGCTGTACACTCCATGAGGGTTAACTCTGTTGCAGGAAAGCTTGGAAAACAGGAGTTCATTTCAAGAAAGGAAGCGTATGAAATGGAATACTGGCCCCTTGAAGAGGCAAAGCTGAAGAGGTTCAAGCCCAAGCCACTTGAAGGGAATGTGTGCATAGTGACCGGGGCAGCCAGTGGAATCGGCTATGAGACATTCCTTAAAATTTCCGAGAATGGTGGAAATGTTGTGGCAGTGGACATAAACAGCGATGTCATCAAAATATCGGAGGAGATCAACAGGAAATATGGGGTCGCATCAGTTGGCAAGATTGTGGATATTTCAGACAGGAAAGCCATAGAGAAGATGGTTGAAGAAGTTGTCCTGAAATACGGTGGAGTTGACGTTCTATTCAATAACGCTGGAATACTAAAGTCAGAGCCCTTTGAAGAAATAACTCCTGATACCATAGAAAAACATATTGCAATAAACTCAATGGCCCCATTTGTCCTATCACAGAAAGTATTCTCTGTGATGAAGAAACAGGGAACAGGCGGGAACTTCATCTTCAATATAACAAAGAACCTGACACATCCTGGACCGGGGATGGCATCTTATGGAACCACAAAGGCATTCTCTGCACAGCTCTCCCATTACATTGCAAAGGAAGGGGGGAAGTTTGGCATAAGATCGAATATAATCAACCCGGACAAGATATTTAAAAACTCAAAGATATGGGATAATGGCGTACTGGAAAAAAGGGCAGAGGCAAAGGGAATCACCCCTGAACAGTATAAAAGGGGAAACCTGCTCAACGTTGAAGTGCTCCCTGAACATGTTGCAAACATGGTTCTTGCGATTCTCAATGATGATATATTTGGGGCCACCACTGATGCAATGATTCCGGTGGATGGCGGAATAATCTGACATCTTCTCCACCCTGAATGGTCGGAGCTTTCTTGCTCAAAAGATCGCAAAAGTGTAATTATCTGATGTGAGCGTGAAGACCCCTTGACCGGCAAGGGGATGAAAGCGAAACCTTTTGAATTCCCATTCCATGAATGTTCTGTCCACACCTGAAATGGTAAGGCACTCTCCTGAAGAGTAAGACGGTTAAGTTGGATAGTTCGCAAGAACACATTGGTTCCAGCGGCATGTTCTCCATGAGGAGAAGGGATACACGCCTCAAGCCCTCTGCTGGAACCAGGCTGTGGAGCGGTGCCCGAAAGGGATAATGAATAGCCTCCTTCCCCTGGCAAGGGAATGTCAAACAGCCAATCGTTGCGGTTCGATGAATCCATGCCCACGGGCATGAGGGAGACCAGCAGCAAGCTCACTCCTTCAGGAGGGGGTAGTTGACTCATTCCCTGCGTGCTATGAAATGCCAGAGAATCTTCATGATTTCTGGTTTCATTCCAAAATTTTCAACTTCCCGTATGGCCCCTCCTATGGTGAGTATGTTGTGCATGTTGAACACTCTCTTTTTCTGTATGTTGATGACCAGCTTTCCTATCTGCCCATAGAGAAGCAATTTCTTTTTCACTGAATCTGCATAAATTATCTTCAGTTCATTAATTTCTTCCGTCTTTTTCATGCACTGGAACAACAGTTCCGCATTTTCCATTGCAGGTACTATCCCCTCCCCAAGAAGTGGAGATATGAAACCTATGCTTTCCCCTGTCCCTATGACGTTATTGGATGAAATATTGCCAATCGTAGGCATCATCCTTATATTTCTTGACACAACCCTTTCTCCCTTATAATTCTCAAGATATGATTTCACTTCATCAAGATTTATGCCACCAGCACCAATGTGATACCTGTCCTTCAGTGGAAAGGACCAGAAATACCCGGTACCGCCCCTGAAGAAATGAAAATGAAAATCACTGTATGGCGATTCCCTGCAAACCTTTTCCATTGCATACATTTTCACGTCATTATCAATCTTGCCAAGATAATATCTTGATATTCCCGTTGCGTCAATTATTTTTCCTGAGTCTTGCGGAATTATGAATCTATTGACAACGTCATTTTCCACCATGAGTTTTTCCATTTTCATCTTGTCAATAGTGCAGAGGCCCTTTGGCAGAAAATTTGAACCGCTGAAATTATTGCCTGAAATTGTTATTTCGTACGCTTCCCGTTCAAGAATTTCATCTATTGAAATAGAAACATTGCCAAGAAATTTTGATATATGATTCCTGTTTGTTGCGAAACCGCATGGAATGTAATAATCAGGCCTCTTAGGATCATATAAGGAAACGCCAAAACCAGAATCTTTCATTCTCCTGTAAAGGTATGAGCCTGCAACACCTGCTCCGCCTACATGCCACATCTGTATCCCATTATGACAAAATACTTAACAGAATTGGAATACATGAATATAATAATATGGAAAGAACAAGGGTGATATTTGGATTCGCATATGACGGCACAAGTTTTTCTTCATATCAATCACACAATTCTACCAATACTGTTGAAGGAAGAATCCGCAGCGAAGTTGCAAGGAATGGCCTTGGAGAAAACATGAGGACCGCTTCCAGAACTGATAAAAATGTATCCGCCCTGTTCAATGCAATGTCGCTGGATACATCTTTAAAACCGGAAGATGTTATAGGAATTCTAAATTCAAGCCTTGAAAATATCTATTTCCATTCCTATGGCCACGTTCCAGGTGATTTCAATGTGAGGCACTGCTCAGAAAAGGAATATACTTACCTGCTCCCCTTTTCGTGGTTGAATATTGATGGTTTTCTCTCGGAGATGAAGAAATTTGTTGGAATGCATGATTTTGCTAAATTCTGCAGGTTTGATAATAAGGAGACAAGGAGGGAAATTAATTCTATTGACACAACATTCTGGAACGGAATGCCCGCACTTGTATTCAGGTCCCAGGGATTCCTGTGGAACCAGATAAGATTCATAGTGGGGTATGGAATCAGGAGACAGAGAGATGGGGCAGAATCTGAAGACCCATGGTCAAACCAGAAATGGAGCAGATATCTTGCTCCTGCTGAACTGCTCTTTCTCACAAAAATAAAATATAAGGATGTTGAGATGAAAAGAGTCAGGGGCAGGTCCGTGCAAAAGAAAATTGAAATTATCAGAAGGGGCGCACTCGCGAGAAACTTTTTTTACCATAATATCCCATGACTGTTCTTCTCGTTCATGAATAATGGGATCAATACATATTTATAGAATCAATACTTATTTAATATCAACACCGTTTGCAATTATAGGAATAATGCTTTCAGGCAGCTTGAAAATGGGAATTTATGAAGGGTAAGATTGGTGAGGCAAAAATGAAAAATGAAGATGGATATTTTGAACTGGTGCGACAGGCTTGCGAAAATGTTTCTAGGTATATTGAGCAATGGAGCAAGCAGAATAATGGCGAGATATGGGGGGAGCACGAAGCTACCTGGAAGGCATTGTTGTTTCATGAACTAATTTTGAGTGATAAGGATATGAAAGACAATCTATCAATGGAAAATAAGGCAGAAACAGACGATGAGGACACACAAGGGAAGAGATTCGATTTTTGGTTATTGGATTCAAAAAACAAGATATATTATTTGATAGAAGTAAAATTTATTCATAAAAAGAACCGAAAAAGTGGATATGGATTCATAAAATTAAATTCGAAAGAAGGTGTTTATGGCGATTTATTGAAGTTGGGTCACTATTTTGATAGCAATAAGGAACATGATTCAAAATGTATATCCATTGCCGTAAATACTGGTAAGGATAATGTCGAGGTAGGTGAGATAATTAAAAAAGTAGATCAGAAATTGACAAGTTTATTGAACGACGATTTACGGCTACTAATCTGCTCATCTGGGAAATGTAAATATGTACCTGCAGATGAAAGTTGAATACTTCTTTTTTTGTTGATTCTGACAGGAGGAGGGTGTGGCAGTAGGGAGTTTGGTTGTGATAACTTTAATATTTATTCAGGAAATTGCAATCATTAAATCGAGAATTTAACTCTACGCCATTCGGCTATATTTTTCTGTAAACCCCGTCCTTCGACATGCCTCTGGACTATTATATTGGGGTGTTAAATCATTAGCAACAGTCCATATGTAAGACGGGTTGTATATGAACAGTGTACAGCGATGTTTTGTAATAGGAAACGTTTATAACGAGATGACTAGTTAATATAGAATACCCCGTATTTTCAATGAGAAATCATATAAATGAATGGTATTCTTACGACTTTGAAATGCCGCCAAAGCACTGCGTTAAACCTTTGAGTTGATGCTAGAACCGGGAATAGTTCCAAAATTTCAGTGCTATAGAACTTTTGAGAGAATTAATCATGGTGGCAAATTGCTCAAGAGATCAGTTTGAAGTTCGATTAGAAAGACGTTATTTCTTCCTCCTTATTGCCAACACGGAACCAATGACTGCAACTGCAACCACTGCACCGAATATGTAATAAATTTCTGTGGTGGATATACCATAAAGTGATGATTTAACAGTGAAAGTGATATTATTTGTTACATTATTTCCGTTCACATTTATGCTTCCTGATGATGGCGATATTTGATATCCTAACACGTTTCCTATGGTGTATGAGTATGTTCCATTGGGTTCTGAGAATGAGATTGTGCTTGTTGTGGATGAGAACGATTGGCCGTTGCTGAGATTCACATACCATGTCGTTCCTGAAGGTAATCCGGATTCTGTGAAAGTAACCGTGTACTTGACTTCCGAGAATGAGACTGGTTTAGAGACTGAACCTCCGTTTACTATAAAAGAACCAGAAGATGCCTCATAGATCTTGTTCGTTGTTGCTATCGTGTATGAGTAGGTTCCATTTGTCATGTAGAATGTATATAATGACCCTGTGATTGCTCCTGAATCCACACCATTACTGAGATTCACATACCATGTCGTTCCTGAAGGAAGGCCTGATTCAGTAAATGTCACTGTGTAGGTTGCTGGTGCCTTGGCCGTGAAGGTTACTGACACTCCCTGATTCGTACCGTTGACCGTTACTGATCCTGAGGATAGTGACGATGTGTACCCGCTCACTGTTCCCAAGGCGTATGAATAGGTGCCGTTGGGTTCCGTGAATGAGACCGTGCTTCCAGTGGATGACTGCGTTGAGCCGTTAAGTGTTACAGACCATGTCGTGCCACTTGCGAGACCTGACTCTGTGAAGGTAACCGTACTCAGTTGCCCAGAGAAAGATGAGAGATTGTAAATTTCCTGAGGAAGCAGAGTTATGTTCGTCAGATACTTATGAGCGCCGTCGGTTAAAGATATCTCATAGTTGCCAGGTTTGAGAAAATCTCTAAAATATCCGTCATAAATTGGAATTGCTGTATCGTTTATCTTCAACGTGATGTTTAGGTTATTGGTGTAACCTAGAACCGTGGCCGCTAGTGAATTCAGCGAGAAATTTGGATATTTCAGAACCCCTTCGCCATATGTTGAAATATACAAACTCGAATTTCTAAACGTGACTCCAGTGATATCTCCTGAAAGCAGATTGTAACTAATTGGTTGCCAAGAAGTACCCAAGTCGGTTGAAACATATATTCCATTTTGCGTGGCACCTATTAGTGGATCACCTGTAACATTGACAAAATAGAGTTGTGCAGTAGGAAAGGGTTCTGATGGGTTTTCAGCAAAAATATTGCTATTTTGTGAAACGACTTGTTGAAATGTATTTCCTCCATCTTCACTCAGGAAAACTTGTTCGTTGACCCCTTGTGCAGCAATTCCCACAATAACAATGCTACTGTTGGCGGGATCAACTGTAATCGAGTTAACGTATCCATTCATGTAAGTGGATCTTGACCAAGAACCACTTTTGTAAAGGTAGATTCCATTAGTAGTGCCCACAATCATGGAGGAAGAGGATATGGGTCTGGCAACGGTTGAGTTCAATGGTGAACCTGGAATCAAAGACCAAAGTTTTCCAAAATTGTCCCCTACATACACTCCAGAGGATGTTGCAACAAATACTTTTGAATGGTTAAATGGATCAGAGGAAAAGATTGATTGACTTATAGGAAATTGCGGACCCATAACGATATTTTGGCTCGTGAAATTATATCCCCCGTTGCTGGATATTTCCAATGGGCTTCCCGAATGTATGCCATAAACCCATGTTGAATTGTATGGGTTCACGTACGCAATGGTATCTTCGTTTGCCAAGGGGATCGGTGGAGTGTTTCCCCCAAGCCAAACTTTTCCTCCATCGTGTGAGATCCATGCGCTATAGTCTTGCATTGAAGCTATTATTAAAGTTCCATTCTCACCAACACTCACTCCATAATCTAAGGTATTTGACAGGTTGTTGTTTAAAGAATGCCAACTAACACCAGAGTCGTAGCTAACGTATATCCCCTGATCGGAACCCAGTACCAGCATATTGTCATTGCCCTTGTCCACTGCAAGTCCCATATTATCAGTTTGTTGAGGATCACTTACAAACGTCCTACCTCCGTTAAACGAATATGCAAAGTATCCTGGTCCATAAGCCCATATCCTGCTGGAGTTGATCGGATCAAAGAATACTTCCTTAGTGTAACTGATATTCGTTGCCAAGATGAAGTTAATACCACCATCATGTGAAACCCATGTATTACTCAGAACTCCGTTCAACGCACCGATTGAAACGTACACCAAAGAAGAATTGAAGGGAGATGCGGAAACAGACCAGACATCATATGCAACGTTTGCGAAATCGTGGGCTAGAGACCATGTAGTTCCTAAGTTGCTTGACTTGTAAAGGGTTTGGTCACTTATGGAGTAGGCAAATATTGTATTTCCGGAAATACTTAGTGCCCGTATATTTTTCTGAGCATAAATCAACGACCAACTTGCCCCCCCATCAATGCTCTCTATAACCCCCTGCCGACTTCCAGCAAACAACAGGTTATTAGCACGAGTTATATCTTTTGAACCTGTGAAGTTCGAAACTTTCCCCCAGTGACCTCCACCGTCACTACTTTCATAGATACCATGGTACATAAAACCAACCAGAATATTCCCGCTGGACTGATTCAAATATAAACTGGATGCAATATCATACGGTAAACCAAGATCAATTGGGAACCACGAGACTCCACCATTGCATGTTTTGTATACTCCTCCAGCACCGAAAGGCCCTGAATCTCCGGGTCCAGATGTTCCTGAGGCAACATACATGATGTCTGAATTGTTGCTTTGAATTGCGATAAGGCCGATGTGGCCCGACGAAGACTGAAAGAAATTACCAAGACCCTGCGGGTTAGGCATATTAGCAGGTCCAAGTGGAATCCATGGAAAGGAATAATTTTCATTAAGAGGGATAGGTGCAGAAAGGGTAACGTTCAGAATATATGGTGATTGGGATACAACATTTACCGAAGAAGAGTAGAATTGCCTGAATGGGTTCGTAATCAATACGTTATGAGTTCCCGGAGCGAGGTCTCTTACTTTAACAGTTCCGTTCTGCAGCGTGTATGCATTTCCATCCACAACCGCAGTAGTGTGCGGTAGATTCGCAGTGTTAATTACAAGAGTGGAAACGAAAGGGAAACCAATCTCAGTTACATTATTATTTTGCAGACTGGCATTCACATATTCAGTTGGCATAACGTTGTTTGGTGGGAGTGCCCTTACCCTCAACCATTGGACACCAAGTTCTGGAGCTTGGGACTCAAAACCCAGACTCAGAAAGTTCCCAGCGGCCCCGTTGATAATAGGTTGTGTGTTCTTTCCAGGATTATTATCAAAATAAGAGATCGATTCACCATTATTGATTCGGTGAATAGAATACACTCCTTGGGCACCTTCTCTATTCAAAAGATATCCATATAAGTTTCCACATGGGTTTGCCTCCCCGAATGAAGCGTTCCACTGGTCAGAATATGTATGTCCACAACTGTGCGTATAAAATCTCCTGCGACCATATTTCCTGCATTTGGTAATTTCTGTGATGTGTTCAGGAAACCAATATTGGACATATCCTCGATTGACTGCACGAGAGCATCGCTCACGTTTCCTGCACCGAACGTCGATGTGGATGCAAAGTATCCTCCAGAAGATTGAAAATTTAATATTAGACCGTCATTAACATATCGTATAGTATCATTAGAAACCCATGAAGAACCATTCAACGAAGTCCCGGAGAAGTTATCATAGAATCTGAAGATGTTTGCACCATTATCATATTTACCGTAGACATGGCTCACGCCCGGGGCCTCCCCTACGGTAATGCCATCCATCAGTCTTGTGTTCTTGGAAGCAAAACCAAGTAAGATAGAAAGGTTAGAATTCGCTGGAATGCCATTGTCAAGTTTTAGCCAATACACTGTCGAAAATGATGAATTGTATGCACCACTTTCGAGCCAACTGGGTATTACAGAGCCATTGTGATATAGGAATTCAACGTTGCGTAGGTTTCCTGATTCATACGCACTGTAAGAAGAACTGTTAATGATTATCATCTGTTGAAATGGTCTTTGTGTTGGAATATTCTGACCATTATGTATAACAATTGTAACATTATGAATAATATACGAAGGTAAGGAGGGTGTAATATCAGGTGAGACACCATTATTAGAACTTGATGCTAAAGGTGGAAAAAACGGCTCGAGAATCAGTAACAATAGAACAGCAAATACAACAATCTTAACGAATGTTCTTTTCAAGGAATCTCCCTCATTTCATAGGCACTTCTACTATAATAGACTTTTTCTAGGACCTATTATGGCGATTTCATGCTGTGAAACTCCCTTTTTTTGTATCATTTCTTATTGAAACGGAAGTTCCAGAATTTCAAAGCCATAGAACTTCTGAGAGATATAATCATGGTTGCAAATCACTCAAAAGATCTGTTTGAAAAACATTGGAAAGACGTTATTTCTTCCTCCTCATCGTCAAAGCGGAACCAATGACTGCAACTGCAAGCACAGCACCGAATATGTAATAAATTTCTGTGTTGGATAAGCCATAAAGTGTTGATTTAGCAGTGAAAGTGATATTATTTGTTACATTATTTCCGCTCACTTTTATGCTTCCCGATAATGGAGATATTTGATATCCTGACACATTTCCTATGGCGAAAGAATAGGTTCCGTTTGTTTCTGAAAACGATGTTGTATTAGATGCGGACGAGAACTTTTGACCATTACTGAGATTCACATACCATGTCGTGCCGGAAGGAAGACCAGATTCAGCGAAAGTAACTGCATACTTGGTTTGATGTGTAAAATCGGTGACTGAAAGAATTTCACTTCTGGTAGTTGACCCACCGTCATAGTTCGTACTTGTTTCCATAACGGTGTAGGTTCCTGGACTGAGATATGCATGGGCAATCTCCAGACCTACTCCACCAGATTGGTTGAGAATTGAATCAATCTTCATGTTAGGAATACCAGAAAAGGATATGAAGTAGGCACCTCCGCCCATTCCCATGAAAACCACTAAAGAATAACTGGTGACGTTAAAGGTGAGATTTACAGTGGATGTGGGCTGTACAGGTGGGGTATTTACCTTATAATAGGTTGAATAGTTCGTGAAACCACTAACTCCGACTCCACCAATGGTATAATGTGAATTTGTGTAGGGATCATAGCTATTTCTTGGGGAATGCGCGATCGCCATGCCGGTATCATTATACCCATTTGCCCCCAGTCCTTCAATGAAGGAACCATTGAGGAAAGGGGAAGCCTCTGAAATACCTGATGTACTATAACCATAGAGATATACGGATGCACTGAAATTCAATGATATATTGTTTTGGAAATTTAAAGCGTTGGACCCAACTACGTAGGGTGCGGAACCGGATACTGCTGAATTTGTTATATTCTGAAAAGAACTTGACAGAACATTAGCATGAGGGGCGTTAAAACTGCTATTCTGTTGAACACTGGAAAGGGAAAAAACAGATATCAACATAATGACTGCGATCAGTAAAGGGAAAAATCTCTTAGTATTAACTGAGCTCATTTAATTCACCGCCAAGAGGCAAAAAATCTATGTAGAGACATCTTCATAAAATTGCTTTCCACAGTAACTCCACAAACTTTCATTGTTCTACTTTCCAACATAAAACCATGTACCATATATTGAAAAATGTATTAAAACTTTACTTCAATGTCTATGGATGCAATTTCATTTTGCGTAAATACCCTTTTTTGTATAATATCATATAAAAATTTTCCTTCTACAATCCATATCACCACTAAAAATTATATGTAATTGTTAGCAATGTTGAATTATGCCATTTGAAAATGCAACAACATACGTTAGCTATGTAAAAAGTGGGAA
>JAJZXP010000331.1 GCA_021806345.1 Thermoplasmata archaeon
AACATTCACTGGCACAGCAGGCGAGAGCCGTAGCATTTGCTAAAATGGGACTTCGCATCTTTCCTTGTAACAGGGACAAGAGTCCCATTGTTGACAAATCTCTTGGGTTTGAGCACGGTGTTAAGGATGCTAGTAACGATGTCAAGAGAATTTCCAGGACATGGTTCAAATATCCGGATGCAGCCATAGGCTTTGCAATTTCGCCTGATATAATCGTTATTGACTGCGATGTAAGGAAAGATTCACATAAACGCCCATTGCTAAAAAATGGCCTCCCTGACATGATAGGTTTGAAGTCCTTTCAAAGGCTGGTTATGGAATGCAATATAAGCGGGGATCCTCTTTATACGCTTTCTGTCAGCACACAATCAGGAGGACGACATTTTTATTATAGGATGCCTGAAGGGATCTCTTCATTCAATCATACCGGTGCGATGGAAGGGCTTGATCTGAAAGGGTATGGTGGTTACGTAATCCTTCCAAATTCCCAGGGTGCTCATGGAACGTACGAATTTCTGAATCAGGGACCTATTCAGCCTATCCCTGAAAAGTTACTTAAATGGGTGCTCCGGGTTGGAGGAAAAAAAGAGGCAATTGTAAGGGTTTCCCATGAGACTCAGGAAATTGAGTATCCCAGAGTTGAAGAATTTGTTAATGAAATTCTGCCAGCATGGAATAGCGCCATAAGAGCGCACATGGGAAACGACTTTCGAATGGCAATAGCGGGGACTTTATACCATTACGGATGGCCTAAAACCAAGGCTAAACGTGTTATGCGAATGCTCATCGACAACTCTGAGATACCAGGACTTTCAGACAAAAACGCAGTGGAATACACTTATAAAAACGGTGCAGCGGGTAAGCCAATCCGAGGATTTAGCACACTGGAGAAATTAATAAACAAATTGGAAGGTGAAGAACATGACAGCAAAAACTGATACAAAGAAACTGAAAACGATAGCACAGGGCACCAATGATAATGGGAGCAAAGAAGAACGATTGGACCTTATTGCTGAACTTGGAGGAGGGTACTTTTCCACACCCCAAGGTTTAGCCTTTTACTTCGGAAACAATGCTCCGCCAATTGAGATAGAAAGCCCACAATTTGAAGGGCTGATGAGTGAGATAAAGTATAATCGCTTAGGACGTCCAGCAAACGGGGAGGAAATATTAGCAGTCAGGAGGCTAACCCGTTATTACGCAAGCAAGAACGTGAGAGAAGTTGGAGTAAGAGTAGCAAGAATGGATGATGCAATCATCTACGATCCGGTGTGCGATGACGGGAAGATCTTCAAAATCAATAGCGATGGTATTGTCCTTACTGCGTTGGAAAAACCTGCAACTGTTAGATTTGTGGGAATGCTTCGTGCTGATGTTATGGATGGGACTAGAGAAGATTACCTCAGCCTCATTGACACATGGCGTATGGATGATAATACAAAATTGCTTTCTATTGGTCTTGATTTTTCCAGGTTTATCCCAGGCATTCCTCATGCTATTGAAGTGGTCACTGGGGACCATGGCGCTGGAAAGACAAGCTATACAGTGGCGAAAAGGGAATTGATTGATCCTAATGGAGCCCCCACACAGGCACTAAAGTTTGATGAACGGGACATAAGTATATCTGCACTTCATCAAGGCATACTGGCATTTGATAATGTGAATACCACCATGCCTGACTACATTTCAGATGTCATTTGTAGAATTTCAACCGGCCAGGGGTTCAGGACGCGTGAGCTTTACTCAAACACGTCAGAGGTCATTTTAAAGCTCAAAAAGCCGATTTTGATGAATGGAATCAATATACCAGGATACAAGCCGGACTTTCTAGATCGTAGCGTTCCAATACTGCTAAGACCCATATTTGGGGAGGGACGACTGAGCGAAAGCGAGATAAAACAGAGAGTCGAAAACCTATTGCCCAGTGCCAGAGGGTATCTGCTTTCTGTTGTTCCTAAGGCCATTCAACTGTACTCAGAAGTTGAAAAGGAATTGATGGGCAAACTCCCCAGAATGGCTGATTTCGTTATTTGGGCTGAATGCGGATTGAGGGCAATGGGATTTCCGTCTGGCGCATTTTTTAACGCATATCAACAGGTAAAAAAACGCGAGACTGAGGATCTGGCAAAGGAAAACACCCTGATCATCGCCATACAGGAATTAATGTCAGATCGTGAAGAATGGAGAGGAACCAGCTCAGAGCTCCTGGATAATCTGAACCCATATATAACGGAGAATAAGCGTAGATTTGATTCTAAGCTTCTCCCAAAGGATCCGAAGAGACTTGGGAGACTGATAAAAGAGCACGAACTAGTACTTCGGGAGCTAGGATATGAAGTAGCAACCCTCACGGATGGAAATCGAACAAAAGTGATCAGGCGGATCGGGTTGGTAGATAAAGTTAATGTCAGTGACGTAAGAACTGAACCAGACATCACAAAATTCGGGCTCCCCGGAGCTGACATTAACAAAAACACGACTTTAGAAAAAATATCTAATGTCAGTGAAGTGGGGCTCGTAAAAATCGGTTTCCAAAGTAAATCTGACAACACTGACATTAGAAATATGTACGAAGCCTATGAAGAAGACCGGAAAAAGAGTGGTGAACATGCGCCAGATATTGTAAATTCCGCATTCACGAGTGAAGACTCCGGTCAAATGTCTATCACAAAGGAACAGGGAGACGAGTCTGTAAGAATGGTACTAAAACAGGGAGTTCACTTAAACGCAGCTGACACAGGCGTTTCTATTTATGGGGACAAGTTCAACATAGCAGTAATAGGTGCATACTACCGTCAGAACACTGAAACCGTGAATCGAATAATGGAAGATCTCGGTTTCACAAAAGGAAATACTGGAAGTCTGGGTAATGTGTTTTTCAGCAGGCCATTAAAAGGAGGCGATCAAAAATGATCCTTCCAGGATATCTAAAAGATCTCGAGGGATCAACAGTAAGTGTAAATTACATAGGGCCTAAGAACGCCCCTTACAAACTTACTGGAGAGTTTCAGAGAATAGCATTTAACAGGATTATACTTGATGGGTTGAAGTCAGGAAGAACCCATAGAATACCACTGGAGAGGGTGATCTCCATAGCTGAGCTTGACTCAGATTTTAAGATCCTAACTTTTTTACAGGATGGCTCAGGGGCAGCCTTAAGCCTCAAGGAGGAAGTGAACAGAAATGAATGAACAAAATATGGAAAGCTTGCAGAAAGCGATTGAAAACTTGGCCAGTCTCTTTAACTGTGGCATGGCGGTCAAGAAAGGAAACGATGAGGAGCTGACAGTCGAATACAAAAAGGAGAACCTGAATAAATCCCTATTTTCAGGGGCTTTATTCCGCCTGGTACTTCATGAGTTTGAAATTAGGAATTGCTCCCTGTTCCTGGTCAACATGAGAGAAGACGCTCTCGTCCTGGGATTCGAGGAGTTGCAACAGGGAAGCAAACAAGGTGGTGATCTAAATTGAAAATTAGTGAAAACGGAAGAGAGACAATAAGGAGAATGCTGGATAACCGGATCATACTTTACCTGGTTAAAATCCTGAGATTCATTGGAAACAGGTTAGTCAACGAAGGAGGAATGTAAATGAGCAGCTCCGTAAAGTATGAAGCGGGTCATAAGTCAAAGCAGTTTAATACAGCTCCTAGGAATTACAACAATCCTGAACCTTTAAACGTATCTTTAATAGGGAAATCTGTAACCATATCTCTCGTAAATAACAGGATAGAATCGGGAACACTCAGAGCATTGGGACAATATACCTTATCCATAGTGATACAGGGTAATAGGTCGTTGATAGTAAACAAGTCGGCTATAATAACGGTGGTTGTAAATGAAATCTCAAAATAAACCTAATTCACTCGGATTCTCAAAGGTGCATAAGTTAGCGGAATATAATCATACTATGCTATGTCAAACAACTCTGACAGTACCTGCAAATGAACCTAAAGCAGTTAAAAAAACACTATCTAAAGACCTGCTCTCAATCAAGACAATGAAATACTGTTCAAGGTATGACTCATGCGAAGCTCCTAAATGTCCTTTAGATATTCTAATTAAAAAGAGATCAGTCGACGAAGGAGATCCTCAGTGTGGGATGGCAAAGGCTACCAGGCATAAGTACTGGGAGAAAATGCCGGAACCACTCAAAAAGGAGCTTCCATACCAGGGATATTTCCAGGGAGAATATGCAAAGATCACAGCTGCGAGGCAGAAATGGGAATCAATGAGCGAGGAAAGAAAGCAGGAAGTCATTGGGAGGCTTAGGAAGTTTAATCCATCTAAAAACAAGGGGGATGGTCCACAATGACCATAGTTCCCTTGATTCCCATTATTCCAGAGAGACCTCATCCTGGCCTGCCATGGGAAATTGATCCAGAGACAGATATTCCATTAATTCCAAATGATCCTGGTGATGAGCCCATAGATCCAGATGATGAACCCGATGAAGAAAGGATGGGTGGTGCGTCTTGATTTCAAAGCGTTCTTCAAAGGATGAACAGGTAACACTAGACCAGTTCATTCCGAAACCACTAACCTTCAGGACAGAGAAATTCATAAGATTATGTGATTTCTATACTTCCATCAATGGAGAGCATCCGAGCTGTCCTTATGATATCTATAACTTTGTGCAGGAACATAAACTGCCCAATGACATTAAGCTTTTCAAGTTCCTTCCCTTAAGAAGCATTGCATCCTATTATTGGAAATGGGGGAGCATTGAAGGTGAAAGAGGAAAGAATGATTAAGGCTGCATGCTTAGTCATATTTTTTAAATCTGTTACTACAGTAACAAAAATGAACGAGGGTATGTATGCCAGACTCTAAGTCCGACTCTTACAGAATGACTATAAGGATCAGACTCGATGAAAGCAGCGTAAGGATCCTGAATATATTCCAGAAATATCCTAACAGGGAATTCAAGGTTAGCATGCTCATAACTATTCTTGAGTATGAAGGGATAGAGATTGGTTACGGAGCTTTAACCAGGAAGCTTACTAACCTGGTAATTCTTAATCTCTTGGCGGTGGAAATGGGGTCAAGGTTCCATAAGTATAAGCTGGCTCCTCTTGATCGATCGAACTGAGGGGGGGGAGGGGCTATTAGGTTCAATTTATATCAGTATAGTTTGACATATACTTTAAGATAAATAAATCGCTCACTCAAAACTAAAACAATAGAGAATTATCTAAAGGAAAACAAAAATAAGAAGATTATTCCTGTATATTAGTATCTATAATAAATATAATCCAAATGCCACCAATATAAGCAATACGGATGCCGTAAGCAATGATCTATAATTAATTAGTTTGGTTCTTAACTGCGCAAAACTAAGAGTTAAAATTAAAACAAACTCAACTTCAAGAATGTTGAAAAAATGCGAGACGGTATTCGAATAAGAGTATAGTAATAATATCTCCGAAACAACCGGAAATAATAGTGCAAAGAGTAATAATGTGCTTATTAAATACTTTTCCTCCCTTTCTGGTGCAAGGAAATACTTGTGAAGGATGTAGTCTATATCGAATTGTGTTTTTATATTTCCTGATATAGAATACTGAAATATATTTGAGTGTGGATCATAATTCCAATGAATGATTGAATCTTCCTCTGCACGAAAGCTTGCAAATTCTGAATTCTTTATTATATTGCCAATAGAGGAAGTGTTTCTACCGATAAATATGATCGCTTTTTGATTTTTAGTCATTACAAATGGTCTGGGGGTAGTATTAATAGTTAGACCCTCCTCTAGACTTGAAAAGATGCTAATAGTCTCTTTTTCATAAAAACTAATTTTGTCATAATACTGAGTTTCCAGAAGTATAAGCCACTTCCTTCTCGTTTTGCCTGCTTGAACATATTTCATAAATAATTTTTCTTGATGCCCAGGTAATAACGGCTCGTTTAAAATGATCCACAATAAATAAATTTCATTTTTGTTAAACTTACCTATGATATCATTGCTAATACTTCCATCATTCTTTCTCATAATTTCACTTTTAGGTAAGTATACAACATTTGTATTTCTCTTATCCAGTATATTTAGATTATCTCTGTAGTTATCTACTTGTAGTATAACTTCATTTATTACTTGACTGCCACTATTTTCGAACGTTAATTCCTCTGTTATATATTTTATAGATTCGTGAGATGGATGGCTATAATTAATTCTCCTTGTCAATATTTTTAAGGTGTTTGGAAAATAAAACACTATTACCAGCTATTCTAAAATTTATTTCCTTCTTTTCTTTACGGGGTATTCGTACACTGGTTTTCCAGTTAATATATTTACTGAAAGAAGACATTCCTTACCTTTTTTAGGTTTTTTCCGTACTTCTACATAGTCTGAACTAAGGATATCTTCTACAATTTCATTCATACTTTTCTTATTTTTTTCTTCTCTATTTTCCTCCGTACTTTGCATGTTGCTACACCCCTTAACACACTTTAAATTATACCATGAGTCTAATTTTACCTTGTTATTAGTCTTAATAACAAGTTAGTTAATATTATCATAATTTTATAGCCTATAAGAACTTTTGGATAGGCTCCGATTTAAAATATACTCTCTATAAGCAGTGTCCTCTGAATACTGGATTACCTCTTTTCTAATATAACACCTTTTATTTTAGGTCCGATTACACCCATTCTATTTTTTCCTTGTCATTTAGATTTAGGTAAATGTGTCCCATATTTAGACCGGTTATCTTCAATCATAATCCGATGAGGAGAATGCCAGAGTCATCTTACATCACGATTTATAAGTTATTATAATAACAATTTTTAGAGTTTACAACATGTAGTTACTTTGATTCTATGAGTTTAGCCATTCTTAACAAATACCTTAAAATGCCTTAAAAACGCAGAAAAAGAAACGTTTTTATTGATAACTGCAGATAGAGAATTATGGCAATAGATCCACTTAAAAAATCGTACAGGGATGGAAGAAGAGATCAGCTAGATCTTGACCATGATATCCTGAAAAGAGGTAATGAACAGTGTGAATCCAAAAAAGATCTCTATTTATGGATGGAGAGCAGGCTCGATCTGGTCTCTGAAAAGCTTAAGCTTGCGACAGTTAAAGAGATCAAGGATGAACATGGAATCCTTTAATTTTCCTATCTATAACTATTTTTGATACGACCGGTTATTTTAATCAAATTCACATTTTTGTTACTATAGTAACATAATTATTCAAGATTTTCCCTGCTCATGCAAAGGAATACTTTTATTTCCATGTACGGAATTTAGAACCTATGAAGAGCGTGGCTAAAGTTTATAAAAGTATTAAACCTGAAGTAGAGCCTTCAATCCCAGTGAAATGCCCATATTGTGGAATTATTACAGTAGTTAATCGGCTCTTAACAGATCCGGCCTGCAATCATTTTGAGGATTTCGTCCTCTTTAAAGAGGAAGGGGATATCTTCTCTGAGATTGACGATTATACTGATAGAGTGGTCCTTTGTGAAGCTAAGTTCCGATTATCTGGGAGTAAAAATCGAGGCATAACAAAGGTAAGCACTGGCCAAATAATTCTGAGTGATGAAGGAATGGATGGGGCAAAACTTATGGTCGACGGTAAGTTTGAGTGTTTCATAAATCCTGAAGATTGGGAGAAAATGATCGCTGACGAAGATGATGAAGACACTGAATACATAAAAGATGATTAAAATGGATGATTTTGTGCATACAGTTGGAGAAAGATCTTTGGCCAAGCTATATAACCAGGCAACCACACTTCTAGCTGCAGGTCCATCCGTAAGGGTTACCAATCAGCTGCAGTATGTCCTTACTACCATGAGCCTAGTCCTTGATCCTCTGTCATCTGCTAACATAGATTTCCAGCAGGCCATGAAACATATCCGTAACCAGCTAAAAGAAGCCATAAAAAAAGAGGGGCGAAAGGCCATAATAGAAAATGCACCCCTCACATTTGAAGTGCTCCAGGAATGGTTCAGAGAGCTAAACATGGTGATCGATGACAATAACTTGCTGTTTGCTTCCTCGTCAGTATATCAGGAAACCCATTCCGACAAATATGAGGGAGATGATGAAAATGAAACTACCGTTTGAGGATCCTGAATATTCTAAAGATAGATATGACACCTGGCTAATGCCGTGGATAAGAAAACGTATAGAACACAATATGGATGTCCTTGGCCTGTTTGTTGGACCAAGAGGCAGTGGTAAATCATACTGTGCCCTGGAACTGGCCTATACCTGCGATTCAACGTTCAACCATGACAGGGTTATGTTTGATGTTACTAATTTCGTGGATTACGTTGTTGATGGTGATTTGAAAAAAGGAAATTCAGTAATACTGGATGATGCGGGTGTATTCATGAATGCAAGGGACTGGCAGACGGTTCAAAACAAGGCCATATCAATCGTAGCGCAGTCGTTTAGATATAGAAACCTGATAACATTCATTACGGTACCCAAATGGAATTACATTGATGCGCAGACAAGAGGACTCATCAACATATTCTTTGAGGCAACAAAGGAGCAGGGTGTATTCAAGATTAAACTTCCAGAACCTAATCCGTATAGGAGAGGGGAAGATTTTCTCAAATACCCAACTGTCCAGGTTCCCAATAAGGGCATGCGTTCAAGGACCGTTACTGTAAAGACCATAGACTTTGAATTACCTCCTAAATGGCTAATTGATCAGTATGAGGCAAAGAGGGACATCGAGATAAAAAAGAAACAGAAGGAGGTTCAGAAAATGCTTCATTCAATTGCGAACAGGTATGGAGGGGATGCAAATCACAAGAAAAGGATGAACCCCAATTCCATGAAGAACCTAAAGCAATTCAAGGAAAGAAGCATCCCGAAACACGAACCGATAGAAAGCCTTTAAATTCCAAATTTTCCTCCGAAACCTATAACCACTGACATATTAATTAGTTATAAAACGAATGCAAGGCAAAACCTAAAACTGAAGTTCCTTCATTCCTTTTTTTCGTTTTTTATGAAACCGTCCTTTGACAACATAAAGAATAGGGTAAATCTTTTGAGTGATATACGTTATTAGGTGACTAATGGTGACTTATTAAGGCCATATGAACCAAGATATTAAATAAAACTTATATCATATCACTGCGATAGGAAGCTGATATAATATATATTAAAAGAGTTACACTGTTTTCAGTCAATTTATTTTTATTGATAAAAAATTTTCAAACAATTTGAGCCCTCTCAAGTGCTGTCTCAATAGTATCATATTATGATGTTTTTAAATGTATTTTATTTAAAATATTTAGACACACTGAAGAATAAAAGGTTCACAATCTGGTATAATGCAAAAAAAGTGTATAGATACATAATATTATGCCCCACCTCATACCAATAGAAACAACATTGCAGTAATAAACAAGCTTTTGTACCCTCTGGAAAAATAAATAAAGGTAAAGTGTCTCTATATTTGGGTAACATGGTTGAATATTTAAAGTCAAGGGAGAGGATGAGATGTCTTGGACTGTTCTAGAATGGGCAGAAATACTCACTGCAATAGGTACAATTCTATTATCTATAGTTACAGTATCGATTACCCTGTACCAGATTAGAAAATCAAAAAAAGATAAAATAGAAAATTGGAAAGATTCATTTCTAAACTCCCATTATATTGGCATTGATGAAAGAATAAAGGAGATCCAAAATCAAATAATCCCTAACGGAGATCCATCGGACTGGTCAGAAGGGAGTGATTTTGGATTCAAAAGACTATATACTAATCTTAATCATTGGGTATTGTATGAAAACTCCCTGAATATTTTGAATAATGAGAAGATAGAAGTTAGTTGTCTCCTTGACAAAGGCAACCCTGCATTACAACACATTACGATAGGTTATCCTACACTGAATAAAAAAATAAATGAAATAAATAGCTTGGAGAAGAGTTACAAGGATCATGTCAAAGATAACCTCCAAAGTTTCATTGCTTTCCTGAATCGAGAATGTGAAAATGAGTTTGTAGGATGGGATTTAGAACTGGGCAATCACCAATCAAATGAAAACACGCCTCTTTCAAGATTTGTAGGTCCTGATACTAGGAGGGATACACCTGTATTAAAAAAAATATATCTAAATAAACTAGTCAAATTTTTCATTGAGTCAATTATAGAGAGAGCTTATGACATCAATGCTAAAAAGGAACCTGGAGTGCAAGTGGATAGCTTTAACATATTACTTTGCGTTAAAAAGGAAAACCAAGACGAAGATAGGGGACGAGATTCTTTGGTAGCTGAAACCGAAAATTATGAAGTTTCAGACGAGGAACTTTCTAAATTCAGAAAAATATGGACTAGCATTGAAGGTGAGAAAAGAAAGCTAGAAAAACTTTATGAAGAGAAGAAAAGCATTATGTCAAAGTACCAAGAATTGAGAAATGAAATTACCAGTGAAATATTAAATAAGTACCAAGCTGGGTACAGGATATTGGGTGAATGTGACATATGCAACCTGACCAAAAGGGCCAGAGAGGATGAGATCAGGCCTTATGTAGAAGGGTGCCATAAAGAATGAGATCTACTCTTATTACGATAATGTGAACCCGATACATTTTGACTCAAATATGAGGATCCACTATTCATTTTTAATCCATCCGAAGTCCACCCCCAGTGAATCAGGTAATTCTGGCAACTCAATATCCATTTCATTAAACATGTCAAAATGTACCTTTTGTCATGTCTTGGATCCCTCTTTGATCGCTAATTTATATACTGACTCCATGCAATCTAAGAAGATCTCTCGTAACACTAACCATAAACCTATTTAAAGAGTTACATAATGTCA
>JAJZXP010000011.1 GCA_021806345.1 Thermoplasmata archaeon
CTCATAGGCATAGTAATGATCTCCAGATTTTCTTATCTCTACACCCTTTTTCTTGTATTTCATCACCCAGTCTGGAAGAACAACCATATTACATAGTACAAGTAATATGTATATAGATCTTTCCTAGTAGTGAATAAAATCAATTACCGTGGTGTTTCATTGAGAATGAAATATGAGAATCTGTTCTTTCTATTACACAAAAAACGAGGAGTTAAGGTTTAACTACAAACACAGTCGAACTAAACACCTTGAAACAAGGAAAAGATAAGAAGACCGGAAAACAAAAGACAAAAACGAGAATCATTCCGCTGCATATTGAACTGAGAGATGCTTACATGCAGTATCTCCTGGACATGAATATTTCAACTAAATCTGAAGATCCTTTATTTCCAATATCAAGGCAGGTAGTGGATATTTATTTTAAAAAAATGCAGGAGAAGCTTGGCTTCAGGATCCATGCACACAAATTCAGGCATACCTTTGCGGTAAAGGCCATCATGGATAATGTCCCATTGAATGTATTGCAGCAATGGTTAGGCCATTCATCTGTCTTCACAACATCGATATATACACAGATAACAGGCATGGATACTTCAGAGTTTATGGGAAGGGTGAGATGATTGTGAAATTCAATTCTTTATAAATATCCTAACAATAAAACCCAGAAGGAAGTTGAATAATACTCAAAGTTTTAAACACCATTTTATTTGTTGTGCTCCATGGAGCATTCGCTGCAAAGAAGATGTTCAGATTGACCCTTTCCATTGAGTGAACATATTGGTTTATCTGTGTTTCCCCATATACCGTACTTCTCTGATTTGGTATTTTCTTCCAAATGGCTAATATGATCAGATAGGTAAGGGTAATACTTTTCGATGATTTTTTTTTCTGTTAAATTCCCAAATGCACCACATAAACAATCTCCACTCTTTCCGATAGTTCCGTATGCACTATTTATAGGAATTTTATATTCATAATGCAAATCCCATACTTTTTCGTCACTATAATGAAATATTGGGCAATCCCAATAAGCTCCCTGATAAAATTGTATTCTCCTAGCCCATCGCGATCTTCGACTACTCTCAGTTCTTCTTACGCCAGAGAAAAGAAGAGGAGGACTTCCTATTTCTCTCCTGTGCCAAGATATGAACCTTCTTACCGCATCAAGCTTCAGAATGTGCATAATCTGACTATGCCCACTCGGAGTGGGAAAACCGTGCTTTAGGACGTAGGAATCATAACTGGTATACCCACTAAAAACTTTTAGATTCCAATCAAATTTAGAAGAGACCTCTTCTACATACTCTTTTGTCTCTTTCAGCCCTATGCCAGTATCAATGTAGATTACCCCCTCCAACTTGTTTCTCATGTCCATTTCTACCGCTGCTATAGTACTATCTTTTCCACCAGAAAGGAGAGCCCACCCTTTCTTGTTTTCTTCAATATTCATCATCGCAACCACATCAGAAATCTGAAATGCTATATCTATATTTCCTTGAAACAAGGAAAATTATAATTAGTTTAATGGATACACTATTCATTGGTTACATAATGTATTAATATGATAATAGAATGGTATGATAATATCAATGAAATCATACTGCATTCTCTGTGGGAGAAGAATTAACGAGGGGGACCAGAAATGCGCTGAATGTGAAGAGTTAGCGGATATAATAGACGTTTTATATGATGACGCAAAGAAAGAGTTATCTCATAATCCATCCGTTGATAGAGAAGTCGTGTTCAAAATGCTAAGAGAATTTGCATTCATAGTACAGGAAGATTCTCTTCTAAGGACATATAGGAACTCAATGAAATTCTTTTTAGATCAGTTCATAGATAAAAAGAATGATGAGACCACACTCGATTTATTCACGAAGAAGGTGCAGACGAAACTTAACCAATTAAAAATCTTAAAGGAACTGTCTGAAAGTTCTATTATAAACTGGGATTCTTCATTGCTTAGCAACTCTACCTCGCCAAAAATTTATCCTGGAGATGTTACCAAGAACCTGAAAGAATCTTACGAGCGCTCATCAGTCACAGATCGAGCTGAACAAAGATACGGCCATATTATAGGGTTTTATTCACTGCTCCCTTTGATTAAAGGTTATTCTCGTTGTGAGTCAAAGGAAGAGATCAAAAAATTGAATCTTGTTCCAAAAAAACCTTGGATTATCATGCTGTCAATCTTAGTAGGGAACAAAGATGGCAGAATTTCTATTGAACGAACAAACAAATTTCTGAAGAAGATGAGAGGAATAGGTAATGTCTCAGGAGCTATACTCTCTAATCTTAGTTCTCTTAATACAGACTTTGTACAAAGGGCTACAGTCGAAATAGAAAATGATGGAGACACTGACAAGGTTTATGTTTTATCTACTGATATAGTTGAATATCTCCAAAGATTGAGGGAACTCGTCAGGACTAGATAGATAGAGGAGGTCAAAGTTAATGGAAATAAGTACAAGGATAAAAGCAACAGAATTGCTTGGATATCAGAACGAGATTGCGAATAAAATTTATAAAATTGCAGACTACGTATTTAAAAATGATGTTCGCTTAAAATTTTCAGGATTTTTACTTTCCGGACCTCCCGGAAACGGGAAGACAGAAATTGCAAAACAGGCAGCACTTCTAATAAGTAAGGGAGCATTGGTGAAAATATTTCTGCTTGATGGATCAGACATAGCTTCACCTAAATGGGGAGAAGCAGAAGAAAAGTTAAAAAGAGCCTTTAATGCGAACTCCGACAGCAGGCAAGCTGAGAAGAGGATAATAATTTTTGACGATATCGAAAGTACGCTAATGAGCAGAGATATAGAAATTGCGAAAGAGTGGCACTTTTCCATTAACTCGGTTGCTTTTCATTTGCTAGACGATATAGATCATTCTAATACTCTTGTGTTAGCCACAACAAATAAGCCGGAAATGGTCGATCCTGCGTTGATTTCTAGACTATATCCAATTTCAATCCCTGCCTTAACGAAAGAGCAACTGAAAGAGTTCGCTGAGAAGTCAGTGAAAGGAGATATTTTTGAAGTGGAAACACAACTTGTATTACAGTCTTTGAAATCAAAGATCGACCAAGGAAAAATTAAATCCTTGAGGGATATTGAGCATGAGATATTGCTGGAAGTGGTAGAAATGATAGGTGGGAACTAATGGAAACTGATAATGTAACAACAGAAAGGATAATATTTCCTTATTCGGGACAGCTGGAAATTGAGATTTACTTTAAGGAATATAAGGATAGCTGTGCAAATGATTGTAGGAGGTTTTTGCACATGGGCAAAGGTAAAGAACCCCCACTAATTAGAAAATTAAAGGAAAGCCTCGGAGAGAATGCTTATGCACTGAGTATACTTCCAAAAGATTATGCTTTGATTAGACACGTTCCGATTAGCGAAGGAGCTGAACTTGATACAGGAAGCAGAAGATCTGGATCGGGGAAAACTAGAGGAGGACTTGAAATATATGATGTGTCTGGACTAAATGAGAATGTAATCTCGAAGCTAAAACAGGTATTAGAGGATGAGAGGAAAAAGTCTAAGGAGAAAAAACTTTCTTGGTTCAGCTATTACAGGATTTATCTGAGGAGGGAAATGCTATGACCAATGCCCAAGATTTAAGAAAAAAGATTTCCAGGAGTTGCATAAACGCTTTAGAGGAGAGAGTAAATAAAAGCAGAATTGGTCCGGAAGACACTAAAAGCATTATTGTTTCAGAAGTAGACAAAGTGGTAAGTGCTGAGTATTAAGGGGAAAATTTTATGAAATTAAATATAAAAGGCGTACAAACAATTGAAAATTCATCTTTTGAATTTCCAGATAGTGGACTTGCTTTGATATACGGAGATAATGCAGTAGGGAAATCCTCTCTGATTAGAGCTATTGCTGCAGCAATCGCATATGATTCTTCCAACAGGGATAGTAGAATCTCGGAAGAACAGAAACTGCTTGGCATACTTCAGGATGGTAGTAAAGCCAACGCTGGGTTAATCAGTGCAGGTCTTGACGAAGCTCAGATAAATATTAGTAGCAACCTGATCAATGAAGAAGTGCTCATTTCTAGAAATGGAAAGTTCAAAGGATCCAATCCAAGGTTTGTAATAACGAATGTGTTGAGTGATGTAAGTTGGATAATGCGAATTTTAACTCATACGACTTCCGTGAAGGTAAGCGACTATCTTAAAGACTTCAATGACATGATTAAGAGATACGAAGATGTTATAGATGGAGTCACAGAAACAAAAAGAGATTTGTTTCAAAAAATTCAGGAACTCAACAGAATGATTAGAGAATCCACTGAATCTCAAAAAAAGATTAAAGAAAGCCGAAAATTACTAGAAAATGCCAAAGAAGAATTAAAAGCTATACAGGAGAAAATCAGCGAAGAAGCCAAGAATGATCCCAATAGAGAAGAGCGGATATCAGAAATAAATAGCCAAATAAGAGAAAAGGAGAAGTCAATTAATAAATCAAGTAGTAAGATAACTGAATACGAAAAACTTATTAGAACATATAACGATAGAATTGAACAGACGAGGGATCAGATTAAGCAAAGGGATCTTAAGATTAAAGAATCTACGGAAACCCTCGAAGAGTATGAAAAAGCGGACATAAACTCAATCCCAGAGATCGATGAAAAGATCAGTTCCTTAAAGGATATGAGATCCAAGGAGCAAATTCTTTATGATATTCTTAGACGTACTTATTCAATGCTTGAAAGAGAGCATTCTGGAGAAGTTGTCTGTCCATTATGTGGTTCCAATAAAATAAACCCAGCTGAAGTTGAGAAAATTAGCAAAGAAAAAGATGAAGCAATAAGAAGATTCGACTCTCAGATATCAGTGCTTTCAAGAAAGGCAGGCGACTTGAAGGAAATATCAAAGAGAAAGGAAGAAATAACCAAAAGCATTTATAGCTTCACGCAAAATAATGTCAGAGATGAAGACGATTTAAGAAATTTAAAACAGGATTTGGATGATACTTTAGCACAACTAGAATCAGAAGAAAACAAGAAGTTAGAATTCAGCAAGCAGAGAGACAATCTCCAGTTAGCCATTTCCGAGGGATATTCAGATAGACTTAAATCTGTCCAGGGCAGAATAAAAAATATTGAAACAGAGATAAAAGATTTAGAAATGAGCAGAAAATATACACAGATTAACATCTTCGGAATGAATTATCCAGTAGAGACAAAAACTGTCGATATTTTTGATAAGGGAGTAATGCTTTCATTGTCGGACATAGAAGATCATTTTCAAAAACTTCGAGAAACTGAACAAACAAAGCTTAAGGAGGAGTTCAATAAGAATATAAAGAAAATATTGAAAGAAATGTCATTCGACCTTGACATTTATGTTGATAATAATTTCAACATTATCGCTAGGAAAAAAACAGCAAGTGGATTTGAGATACTTGAAACGCAGAATCTAAGCAGATCAGAACAAGCGACTATCGCTTTAACATTACAGTTAGCTCTCGCACAAGGTTATTCTCCAGAAATGCCTATTATATTATGTGATGGGATTTATGAATACTTTGACGATGAAAGGAGAAAGAAAATACTAACATATGTTGATGAATTTGGCAAGAAATACGATAAGGCAATTCTAATGACTGTAGTAAAGGAAGGGGTGAGACATCCAACGGTGGGAATAGCATGAAATGTAAAATATGCTTAACCATTGATCCAAACGAGTCTGGGTCGATTTGCCGCAGCTGTTCTATAGCTATACAAGCTATGGATTTGTTTATTGAAGATCTTGGGAACTATCTCTCCTCAGCTGATTCGGAGAGATTGCCTGATCATTACGCTAAAAATATACCTTACTTCGTTTCAACTTTGTCATTCTACAACCGCTACGTAAGTATTAAAAACTTAATCCAAGAAATTGCTATTACATATTTAACTAATGAGCAAAACGAAAAAATATTTAGACAGGATATAGAGAATTCAGAACCATTAAAAAATGAGAATACAGTAAAAGTATTAGAGGAGAACCAGTTGATCTCAAGTAAACTTGATATTACTCACGACGATTTTCTCATAATTCCAATGGATAGAGTGACGATCTCATTACACGTATTTGATAATTTCGATTTAGAGGGAGAAGGTTTTTACAACTACTTTAATTCCTTGTTTTTATTCTCTATGTTGATTATGGTCAAAAGTGATTTGACATCTTGGACTACTGGAAATATTAAAAATTTCCCTAGAAAAGGATTTTTACCCATAAGACTGATATCTGGTGCAGTTGAGAGAGCTATTGAATCTAAAACCGAAGAACACTATATAACTACAGAAGAGATTTATCGATCAATGAAAGGTATCAACAATAAAAGCCAAACGAAGATATTTTCTCAAATGATCGGCATGGATTTTCAATCAAGAAGTATATTTGAAACTATTCCAGATCCCGATAAAGATGCTCAGGCAAATTTGACTAAGGAAATTTCTGAGATGGTAGATCATCTGGCTGAAAGAATTAGAGAGAGGACTGATGATAGAGAACACGAAAGGTGATATCTTCTATCCGCATTAATATGGAGTTACATATTCTCTTCTCACAGATATTTCCACAAATAACATTAATAAGTTAGTATTTATCTATGATTGATTAATAATGCAACTTTACAATGATGCCTATGTAATATGGAATTCAATAATAGAACAGACTTTAAGTGCTGGAAAGCCTCTTAGTTTCCCTAAGACCTTAGATAACGGAACCCCTATCCCTTCTCCTGAGGATGCTGAACCCAAAATATTCCAAAAAAGTATAGGGGAACTAAAGGGTCAAATTGCTGACTGGAGAGCATCTTTCAATGATCGTAAAGAAGGTTTTCATGCAGTGGAGTTTGATGACCACTATGAGACCCACATTGATTCTGTTGATCCTGCGAAAGATCCAATTGGGCATCTTATACATGATAGTCCTGGAACCCTGCTAGGTATTGTAGCAACTGTAGCTATTGGTGGTTTAATTGCTTACGTTTTCACACGGAAAAAATGAGAAGAACTATAATTATCATAACTTAATAGATCGCCAAAACCGTTAAATTTAAAAGTGATTTTCTTTTTTTTCCTAGTCATGTGGCCTCTATATTCAATATGAAGAATATACTTGGTGTCGTATCTATCACTATTGCTGTATATTTTATTATTACTACGCAAGTTTATATCTCTTCCAATGTAACAGTATGGAATTTTATCTTCAGATACAGGATTTATGAATTCTTGAAAGCTACTATTAATATGTAGATGCCATTTTAAATCCTTAGCGATACCAGGACCTCCATTTGTTACCATGATATCGAGGTACTGTTCTCCTGGATATATCAAGCCCGTTATATCCATTTTCCATTCATTCTGTGGCATAATTACAGTTTTCATATATGCAGATAATGTTGTTAAAGTGTAATTTTTGTAAGATAGATATGCCGTCAGAAATAGCAACATACTTAGAACTAAACTTAACGTTTGAAAAAAGTAATCCTTTAAAATAACATCAAAATCTGCGAAAAGATTCATCCACTAACCCCCATTACAATAACCGGAATGTCTATATCTGCAACTCCTCTGTTTTCCAAATACCACTTGATCTGTTCGAAGTATGATACCCCAGTGGACATCCGATCTGCCATATTTTTCATTGGCACAATTTCAACTCCTGCATTTATCACATTATGATTGTGGAATATAGTCATCTTCGCTGAAACATTGTACGCCATGAAAGCATACTTTCCAAACTGAACCTCGACACCCCAAACGGTTTTTGACAAAATCCATCTCCCTGAACGCACCATGTCCAAATGGAAGTGTAATTCTATTTTCGTACCATCCCAAACTGTTGAACTTCGTTTTGTAATCCCAGTTAAGTGCACTAGGACTATACAGCAGTTGACCTGGCATTGTTTTCTCCTTGCTGATCTTTGTCTTGAAGTTTTGCAGGTTTACGCTTTCAATTACTTTATATATCTCCTTGAGTTCATGGGGAAACTCCCTTGATATGAACTCCTTTCCATTTTTCTGAGAAAATTCACTCACTACTTTCATGTTTTAACCAATCCTCTGGTATCTTTGATACCTTTTCCTTACCTGTGGGTACATATACTCTTGTCCCTAATTTCCGAATTCTCAATGTTCCGCTGGCCATTGCCTTAACTTTCTCTATGGTAGTATCAATATATTTTTGATCCCTTTCAATGCTGACTGCCTTCCTGTTCAATAGCAGAGATGCAAGGGCTGATGATCCTACTCCTCCAAATGGATCGAGAACCGTATCTCCTTCATCCGTCAGTGCAAGAATAAGCCTCTGCACCAGTTCAATTGGACGCTGTGCAGGATGTTCTGTTTTCTCTGGATGATTTGCTTTTACATTAGGTATATTCCATATCTGCTCCTCCCAGTCCTGCAGCACTATGTCCCAAACATCACCAGGATTCTTTCCTAGGGGGTTGCCAGATGGCATTCCGTATTTGTCTCCCTTCTTGTAGTACGTCTTTCCTGGATACTTCTGAGGTATTCTCACCGGATCAAGATTGAATGTATACTCATCTGTTTTTGAATACCAGGATATAGTTTCACATCTCCCTGAGAATCTAAGGGATGCATGCAACCCATGCTCGATTCTCCATATGATCCTGTTCCTCATTTTCATGTTGTTCTGTTCTTTGAATATCCTGTAGAAGAAGTAGTCAAGTGGGAATATTTCCTTGTTATAAACATAATTTCCAACTTCCCATGCAATGCTTCCATTATCCTGAAGGATTCTTACACATTCCCTCGCAACCTCTGACTGGTATTTCAAATACTCCTCTAGCTTTACCCTTTCTTCGTAAACCTTGCCTATATTGTACGGTGGTGATGTTACAATTAGTTTAACTGATTTATCCGGTACGCTTTTAAGAAATTCAAGAGAATCATTCTCCCCAATCAAAAGGTCGAAACCAGGGGAATATTTTTCGAAGATTCCATATCTAATCTTCCCTCCTGATAGGTCATGTAATGGTAATATCTCTTCCCGGAGCACTTTTACTTATTCGTGATATTTATTTAAATTTATGCGAGGATTCAGATTTGAAATCAAAGGGAAGAATTGGTAAAATTAGATCAAAAGGCTGATCTATAAAGTTGTTGAATACTTCCTATTAATGTTGTATCTGATGTTTTTATAGGTAAGCAAATTTCAAGTAATTTGAAATTAAATTATAATGCCTTTTTAGGAGAGAGAGATTACTTCAGTTGCAATATATTCCAGATCAACATCTATGAATGGAATATGCTGCCCATAATAAAAAACAGTGAACAGGAAAGAAAATGATCTGTAATCTTTGTTTTTCCATTCATTCATCAGCGTTATTAAGGAATGCTTGAATGAAAGTTCTGTCCAAAATTTGAATGAGGTATATTCAGGAGGTCGTTTTTGATCAGCTATGAATTCAAAGATTTCCTCATTATTTTCAAATTTTGAAAATGCATAAGCCTCGCACAAAGATTCCTCAATTATGTGTTTGCTTATGTCTTTTAGTTCACCGCCTGTGGAGAAATAAGCGTGTGTCAGCTCATGAATTAATACTTCTAAAAGTAAATCATTAAATTGATTCTTGTTTCGATGATTAATTCTCTCCGGACAAACCAGAATGTGAGGTTTATCTGAAATGTCGTCCTGATCCGGAATATAACAACCTATTGCACTGGATTTTCCCATGCAGTTATCCAATCTTTTAATAATTTCCTTTGCCTTTTCGCCTCTCCTAAAAATCTCTTCCTTTCTATCGCTTCTCCTGACCATTTCTCTGGTGCAATCTCTTTTGAGGCTTAATAAAGAACAGTGGCTGTCCATGGTATCTTCCTTTACAAAAAATATTGGAACACTGTTCAACTGATCAATGAGAATTGCACTCTTGGATCTTAATTTTCCTATTAGTTTTGAGTCCATTTTAAACCCTGTATCATAATCATTTATGGAAATCATAATTGAACAACGAGAAACTGTATAAAATTATTTCCTTAACTGTTTACCATTTCTGCATTATTTTTGAAAAACATTGTTTTATTTTTTATTACCTTTGCTGTTATTTGCCCATTTAGTAAGTTGCATTGTTCGAAGCAACGGATAAGCCTCTGGTATTATTTTATTCATTATGTCTGTATTTATTGAATTATAGACCTCCCTGATGAATGCCCCTAGATTTACCGATGTTACTCCTTCTAGCATTTTCACATCGTTTAGTTCTTTGGTTTTTCTCATGATGGTAATTTAATAACCGCCTTATCTCCTCTTGGATATATCTGCACGAGCTCCCATCCCTTATTGAGATATGTTTCCAACTCCCTCTCAGGTATAGTCTTATGCTTATTGCCATTGTTAAGGATCTCTGCTTTCTTATCCTTGAAGAGATCCTTTAACCTTTCCTGTAGTTCGTTTGTATCGAGAGCCATGAGTTCTTCTTTTTCCTTATCAGATAACTTCATGCCGTATGCAGTCTCCAGGATCATTAACACGGTCTCTCTCATTGTATTAGACGTGATCTTAGCGACATCCTCCTCTTTGAGTCCGTGCTCTTCAGTCTCAAGAAACTTTAAGGCCTTGGCATAGGATTGCCTCATATCCTCGATTATTTCGTCAGATAGGATCCCGTGATTAAGAGTGTATTCATGTTCCATATCTCCAGTATGCCCCATCCAGAAAACCCTATAATCTCTCTTTATTCCAGTCTTACTCTCAGCCTG
>JAJZXP010000078.1 GCA_021806345.1 Thermoplasmata archaeon
GTACGTTAAGGAGGAAAACAGCACCCTAGCTGACAGCTACTTCCATCAAGCCCAGCGAGGGGAGACAGTTATTTGCCTGTCTGAGATCAACCTTGGCGAGGCGGCTGTTGTTTTTGACAAATACTCTAGGAAAACGGGTATTGACGCGAGAAACCGTCTCCAAGCAATGCTAAGTGAGTTGGGCTTACTTGAAAGATCCTCCTCGGTTGAAATATATCCTGTTAGTAGCCAGATAATCAGGAAAGCTGTCGAGATAGTTCTTGAACAACACATATACATTGTAGATGCAATTCAGCTTGAAACCTGTATTGAAGCGGGGAAAACTGTGTTCTGCTCGGCTGACAAGGGACTTAATGAAGCAGCCAGGAAGCTTGGTATAGAAACAGCCCTGTGAGTACCGTAATATGTTTTTTCTTTTCTATTTGCGAAGTTTCTAATCAGGCATAAGTATCAATCCCAAGTATAATGCGAGAACTGCAACTCCCTTCTTGCCCCAAGAACCTTCAACGGACTTCCCTTAAAACATTGAGCAAATCAAGACCGGTCCACTGTGGTTTTCCCTCAGTGATCAGTGTCGATTACCAACCTTAAGAGGGTGGAAAGGTTCATGTATTACACACACATATGTGTGTGTTCATATGGGAAACAAGAATATTTCAATATCGGATGAAGCATATTCTAGACTGAAGAAATTCAAAGGAAAAAATGAGAGTTTTACTGACGTAATAAACAGGCTAACCAACAAGATATCTCTTCTTGATCTAAAAGGGACTCTTACCTCGGAAGAGGCCGATTCGATTTTCAAGGGGATAAACGAGTCTAGGAAGCTGAGCAGAGAGAGATTTGAATCCGTTTCAGAGAAGGTCATCAGATAATGATAGTTGATACATCGTTCCTGATAGATATTATGAGGAAGAATGATTCAGCTATTCAGAAAGAGGAGGCACTTGAGTCAGAAGGTGTCCCGCTATCGATAACGGCGGTGTCCGTTTTCGAACTTTACATAGGTTTTGGTCTGAGCACAAAGCAGGTATTGGAGCGCAAGAAGATAGAACTGGTTCTTGAGAATCTTCTGGTTTTCCCTCTGAATCTTGAGGCAGCCAAGGAAGCGGGAGAGATATATGCAGATAAAAGACGCAGGGGTTCTGCTATTGATCCGGAGGATGCAATGATCGCAGGCATATGCAAGGTTAATCACGAGGCGATCCTCACTAGAAACGTGAACCATTTTTCTGGTATTGATGGACTAAGCGTTGAATCTTATTGAATCACTCAAATGAAAGGATCCAGTATGTACCATGGACTCAAGTTTAGTATTAACCTATCCTCGTCCCTTCGTACTATTACAAAATTGGAATGATCGACAGAAGAAGCTTTGATATTCTGAATGGTAAAGAAATACACCCTTATCATTTTCATCGAAATGCGTAGTCATAATACTACTACATCTAGATGCCTTCAAATCATATGCCGAACCAGCAAAAAAGCTGCTGCGCTGGGAAATGAAGTAGTATCAAAGGGCTAAAGCAGGATCGTACCAGTCTTTGGTCTCAAGCCTCCAGAGAACCTTTTTTACAGTTCCTTTATCATTTCATATCCGTACATTGGCCTTTCGGGTAAGAGAAGGAGGAGCCAGAGTGAGACCATTCCAACTTTCATGCCCTGCGGGATGCTCTTCGGCATGAATAGGTAGGGAAATTTTTATATGTATACACTTAGTACGTGAGTAGGTGAACTACTATGAGATGGGTTACTAGAGAGAAAGCAAAAGTGGATAGGATTGCTTGCCCATGGGTGATTTCTAGATTTGTCGATAAAGATGCTCAGTTCTTTTTTGTTCCGGCTCAAGAGGTTTTGGAGTATGCGAAGAATAATAATTCTACACCGTTTGACACCCCAGGCGCGGAATTGATGCATTATGAAGAAAATGGTTACGAGTATGTGAGCTTTGATGCCATCATCAAGAAGTACGATCTCAGAGATCAGACACTGCTTGAACTGGCAAAGATTGTAAGATCTGCGGATGCAGAACCCCCAGATGCAAAGCCAGAGGGACCAGGTCTCGAAGCAGCAGCTCTTGGATTCAGAAGAATAGCAAAGGACGACCATGAGAACATGAAATTGCAGTTTCCTTTGTATGATGCTTTATACGCCTACTGCAAATGGAGATTGGAGGAAGGCGGAAAACTGGAGCACTCCGGCAAATGAGCCTGCGTGACTTAAAGGGGAAAATGCAGTAATGTCGCTCAAGGAAGTTAAGCGTGTCCCTCTGCCTCATCACATGGATGGAGGAGAATTTGACCATGCTGCTGTGGATGAGATGTCCGATCTTTTGTACGTGGCCCACCCGTCTAACAATGCGGTGGATGTCATTGATCTAAGTGCTGAGAAATTCCTCTACTCCATCACAGGGCATAAGGGAGTGGCTGGAGTCTGGATTTCAGTGAAAAGAAGACTCCTGTTTACTTCCAATAGAGGAGAGGATACTGCAAGTGTATTCCTTCTAGATGGAAAAAAAGCCACAGAGAAATTTCGCATCCCTACTGGAGTCAGACCAAATGGCATGGCATTTGACGAAGAAAGAAACATCCTTATGGTTGCAGGTGTCGGAAATGCGAAAAAGAGCAACGCCCCACCATCTCTGACCTTCATCGACACCAGCAATGGGAAAGTAATAGGAAAGATTGAACTCCAGGGAAGAACTCGATGGGCACTTTACAATGCAGATACGGACTCATTCTTTGTAAACGTCGCTGATCCGCCTTCGATAGTTTCCGTTAGAGCTGATGATCTTTCTAAGGTTTCCAGAACGTTCAACATCCCAGCTAGAGGACCACATGGACTGGAACAGAATAAGAAAAGCGGCACACTATATTGCGCCTGTGATGAGGGCATCTTAATTGGCCTTAACTTAGGAACCGGTGCAGCAGAAGTTCTCGGGTCTCTGTCAGGACCACCGGATGTGATCTGGCTGAACCGGAATTTGGATCGACTTTACGTTGCGGTGGGGGATCCAGGAGTAATTGATGTCTTTGACACAAATACTCTTCACTTTGTAGAGAAAATTCAAACCGGCCCTGACGCACATACCCTTACCGTAGATTATCGTCGCGGAAATGTGCATATCTTCTTGCCTGACGTTTACAAGGACTTAATACTGGCAGACGGAATCTGACGGCATAGAAGCACTTTTTTTCATAGAAATTTAATCTCGCGATAAAGGATTCCAGTTTCCCCGCCTGGAAGATAGATTATGTCTACCTCAGAGAATTTTCTTTGGATTTCATTTTCAAGATCAGTTTTGGCTAGAAACAATACCTTTCTAAAGCCGCAGACTAGGTTGGAAAGACATAAAATATCTCTTTTTCTGATCTCGCTTGAGATGGATGAACGATCTGAATAAGATTATAGAGGAAGCTTGGAAGCACCGGAATGACCCGGAAGCGCTGCTAAGGAAATTCCAGGAAGTTTTTGAAGTTTATCGCGGAAATGCCGTGTACTTGTTTGAATATGCAAGTGCTTTGGATTTTATGGGTAAGGAGTCTGCGGCAATTCCTCTATATCAAATGGCCATAGAATTAGGACTTTCAGGAAAAATGAAGACTCAAGCTGAAATTCAGTTGAGAAGTTCACTCAGTGTTACTGGCGAAAATGAAAGCGCCATTGATATATTGAGCAAAGTGAATAGGGAAACTGGGGAACCTGCTGCTCTGATATTCCTGTGCATTGCTCTGTTTAGGTCTGGAGAACTTGAGAAGTCGCTCAAGACTACCCTCATTTTTACCTTGTCAGGCAATCAGGGCCTGTTACCTGAATATAAGAGAGCCCTCTCACAGTACCTTGATGAAATAGATTGAGTTCCGAACATAGTGTGACCATTCAAAATTTGAAATACCCGCCTGTGAGAGAGGATAAGATGTGAATATCACTCTCTGCCTTTTATTTCGCGATAAAAACTTATGGCAACAGGACTTGTTTTCCACCCGTTGTTTAATCTGATTCCCGGAAGCTCTCCCTGATTGATTCTAAGCGCAAGATATTTTGTCGAATAATCCGTACCGGAGGCTTTCTTTGCTTCGTTTAGGGTTAATAGTTTATCGTCCTCGGAACCTACCATGTCAAGCATAAAAATGAGCGACCTTGCCATAGTTGTTTCAAGGAACTCTTTCAATCTGTCCATGCCATTACGATGGGCAGACTCAAGAGCATCAAGGTAGGAGTTCCTGTCCTGAGGAAGAATGTGAACGAGTGGCCAGTTGTGATTAAGGAAGTGTGTATTCAGCAATAGCCTGCCAACTCTTCCATTTCCATCAGAGAAGGGATGGATGGATTCAAAACCAAAGTGCATTTCAGCGGCTTGAGAAAAAACATCTTCGCGCTTCATTTCCATTGCCATGTAATGCCGCTCCCATTCCTGAAGCAGAGAGATGATCTTTTCGACTCTTGGAGGGAAATACTTTGAGCCTGATATTCTGACATTTACCATTCTCCAATGTCCCGCTTCCAAGACGATCCCACGAAAGATCATATCATGCAAATTCAATGCATTTTTCATGTTGACCTCATATATTTTTCCACTTACTACTTCAGCCAAAGCTGCGCGATGCTGAATTGTTTCCATCAGGTCCCTTACTGGGCGGTTAGGCACCGTCATTCCACTTTCAATTACCTTGGTTACTTCATCCAGAGTGAGGGTGTTTCCCTCAATTGCATTGGTTCCCCAAGTATTCAGTATAAATGATTCCCGAAGCGTCTTTTCCGGCAAATTGCGTATTGGACCTCGATCCAACATTCTTTCCCTGAGTTGATTTAATATGTGTCTATCCATTAATCATGCTGTAATACATATTTCATATATAAATACATATGGAAAAAACATAATAATTCGTTAAATCCATATTACGACTCCAACGTTAAAATTTCTCAGTAACTGTTTCCTAATAACACCTAATTTCTTCGACCTCTCACAGGGCTAAATCTCTTGCCATTCTTCAAGTAACCTGTGTAAACTTTAGGTTCAATCTAAAACAAATACAAATTTTTCTACAGTATTCGCTTAAAACATTAAGAAAATCCTGACCGGTCCTTATTTGTTTATGTATTGCGGTGGGATATTTGAGAGATTATTCCCCTAAATTTACAGTAACTCCCACAATCTTAATTAGTTTGTTCTACATTATAATAACATAATGATTGAAGAAGCAAAACTGGATGAAAGGGGACGAATTAACATAGGTCAAGAGGCAAGAAAAAAATATGGGGACAGGTTTTTTGTTATAAAATTATCCGGAGAGATCCTGCTAATTCCTAAACCCAAAGATCCTGTTGCTGAGTTACGAAAGTGGGGCCAAAAACTCGGGCTTGACAAGTTAACGGCAAGAGATATCAGGAAATTGGCTGAAGACGAGGCAAACAGGGAAGTTGAAGAAAGAGGCAGTAGAAGACTTAAGGATACGCGATAAAATGCCATACGCAGATACAGATTTCTTCATCGCAATTTCGCATTCGGATGATAGGCTGAACTCTTGGGCAATCAAAGTACTGGAAAATTACAAAGGAGAGATCTACACCTCTATCCTGACTCTGGTAGAACTTGCGCTGGTAAGTGTCGGGAAAGGAATTCCCGTCGAAGGAATGATTGCTAGTGTCCTATCCATTGCTGAGCTGAAAGGTGCTAGTAAGCAAAACGCGTTGGCAGCTGCCCACCTTATCGATCACGAAAACACAGGAGTCTTTGACTCGTTCCACGCATCATTGTGTGAAGGTGAAATAATCAGCTCAGATCATATCTATGAGAAGCTTGGTGTTAAGCGAGCAGGATCGGATTATCTCTGACATCACTCCTGGAAGAAGAAAGCGTTATGCAAGTTAGAAATTCTCTGAATCTTGCAGGATAGTATTCCCTTAAAACTATAATCAAATCCCTACCGATCCATTCTTACTGAAAGTGGCTTTCGTGATGGTAAAGACACTATCTAAAAAGGAAAACTTGTCACTTGTAGATGTTTCTTCTGTGACCCAGCGATCTGACAACTATAACTCTTCTATTTTCCTCAATGTCGGCAATCACTCTGTAGTCTCCGACTCGCAGCTTGTACTCAGTCCTCCCAACCAGCCTCACAAAGAACCTGTGCGGATCACTTCTAGTGCTTTCTATTTTCTGGATAATCCTCTTGGATACGGGGATCTCCAAGCCTCGAAGTTGAAAAAGAGATTCCTCTGAATATTCAACTTCAAAGTCTGTCACTGGATTCCCAACTGTTTCTTCACTTCTTCTGTGGTGTGTATCTTCTTCTCTTTCACATCAAGGAGACTTCTAAGTAGGGAAGCCCTAAAATCCTCATTGTAAACTCCTTCTTCATCTCCCTCAGGAATAAGTGACATGAGTGCATTCAGCAACTCATCGTATGTCATTCTCTTGTATGCTCTTAGCCCATTCAGTTTCTCTCTTGTAGATCGGCTGATTTGTATGGTGGTGTAATCCATGTATATGCCTTGTATATCCAATGTATAACCGCAATATAACTCTTGTCTTTCAGCCAATTTGGACACAGGTGCATTAACGTCTGGATATTGTGAGATAATGGATGGTTTTCTTTTGTTCATGTACATCAGAAAGTATTCCCTTAAAACTATAATCAAATCCCGACCGGTTCATTCTGCATTTTTTTTGGTTTGCTTTAGGATTTCAATACCGCTTTAATATATCCTAAGTTTGAAGCTTTGACAGGCTGGTCCCATCATCCCCAACTGATACTATTGTATCTGATGCTGCATTGCACCTCCCCACCACAAATGAGGGTATGGGTTGCCCCTACAAGGTTAATATATAGGCATAGGAGTCAATTAGAAGAAATCAGTTTTCTGAGCATTTCGGTGAATTCGTTCATATTATGGCTTAATATAGCAAAAAAGGCACTATCGGTATCCTCGACGACCCTTATGGCTTTTTCAATCAGCATTCTCCCCTCTTCCGTTGGGGCTATCATATGGGCCCTAGTATCTCTTGCATTCTCTAGCCTCAGAATCAGATTCTTTTCTTCAAGATTACGCAGGACTTGTGACGTCATCATTACATCAGCATGCGCAAACCTCGCAATTGCTACCTGCGTCGCTTCTCTGTCATGGTCATTCAACCATACAGTGGAGGCCAGGAGAACAAATTGTACATGGGTTAGCCCAGTTTCCATTAGAGCAGTTCTCATTCTCCGTTGCCAGAGATTCGTAACCTGCCAAAGTAGAAACCCCGGACTCTCGTCTGGGGTTTTGAATCTTGTAGACATCTTATGTTGGGACGGCATACAACTTTCACCCTCAATTAAACTTGCATATTTTTTCCAGAAAAATGGCCATTCTAGTAAGAGACTCCATAGTCCTAGGAACCCCGGAAGATGTGCCCTCCCCTATTTTCTCTTCTACCTCTTCCTTGCCCGGGCAGGAAATGGTTATGTGATGCGTGAGACAAACCTTTCCGTCAGGCAGATCCGAAAAAGTGTGGATGAACTTCACCGTTGCTCCAAAACCATCAATAAAAGTCTCATCAGAGAAACCTTTCTCGGGTTCAGCCCAAGTAATCATGTAATTCAAAAGATCCTGTCCCTCCGGTTTGATTTTCCCCTTAGCCCCTTCCCTGAATTCTTCATCGAGAGAAATATTTTCGATTCCATGATCCCACAGTGGCCAAGATTCAATATTACTGTAAAGAGCCCACAGTTCTTTTTTTCTAGCACTAGTTGCAATAGTATGTTCAAATTCCCATGTCATGATATTACAGTATATGATATGCGCATATATAATAAGTGCGCTTATTTTTTTCGAATACTCGTTTTATTGCCAAAAGAGGATTCGATTAAGATGTCATGAAAATCTTTTCTGACCACGCTTTCATGATGATGTCAGTGCGAGAGTCGGAAAGTCAGCAGTCTCTAATATTTGACCTTCGAGGTCACGCTTAAAATTAGATGTACAAGCATAGGAAAGCATTACCCAATGCGGCTTTTTTCTTGTTATCGCGACCCACACTTTTCCAAAAATAGTGACATTTATCGAGGTCAATTTCTGCAACATGACCTACATCGAGTTTGTGGTGAACTGAAACATAGAAGTCAAAGAGACCGAAGCCATGATAGAATTTTCCCTGTATCAGATAGCCCCCCGCTTTCCTGAACAAGGATTCATTCATCCTCTCCATTACGTCCTTGCCTAACTGCAGAGTTATAATTTGAGTGGCTATATATAAGTTAAGCGAGCAAGATTATAAAAATCTGTGGTTTTGATGTAATCGCTTAAGCCTTCTTTGCTAAGAAACGTTTTTTATTCATAATCTAACCGCATCAATTACTTTTATTTCCTTGACGTTTTTGAAAGACTGATCATGGGTGATGAGGGTGTTGGATCCTACTGACTTCATTGTGGCAAGAATTACACAGTCTCTCGAACCAAGTCCCTTGGGTCCGTAAATTGACAGAAGATTAATTGAAGATTGCATAATAGTAGAGGTAAAGTCAACTAGGCTAAGAGTTGAGAGATCAGCTATGATCCTCATCTTTTCATTCAAAATATTCGGAGGGATCATCCTAAAGTAGTGTGCTACTTCCATTAGGGTCACAGTGCTGACCACTACCTCATTCTGAATAGCTTTTTGCATTATATCGTCAACTGATTCATGCTCTGGGAGTCTTTCGTCGAACCAGTAAATCCAGTAATTAGCGTCCACATATGATAGAGCCAATGGAATCTCACTTCCAGATTTCCTTAAGCTTAAGGGGATCGCTTACAGGTACCTCTGAACCTTTCTTGATAAATCCTCTCATCTTTGCGCGAAATTCATCCGGAGATACAGATTTTTCAATTACCAGACGATTGGATTCAACGTGTATTCTTACTCTCATTCCATTCTTGAGTCCGAGAGCGTCTCTAACACTTTTCGAGATTACTATTCTGCCTTTTTCATCTATCACAGTCTCTTGTGTCATTCCCACTTCATTTCCCACATATCAAATCAATATGTAAAGATTTCGACTTTTTTCAAATTGCACATTTTATTGGGTAATGCCTGATTCCAAATAGGGGGAACTCCATGTATTACCTGGAAAATTTGTATTCCCTTAAAAATATAATCTAATCCTAACCTGCCCATTTAATCTATCTGAACAGCTTGAGACCTTTTTCCGTCAAAACTTCAAAATGTTCATCAAGTGTATAAAGTGAGCAACCATTGTTGATCGCTATTGACGCCACTATGGCATCCATTCTTGGAACCGATTTTCCTTTTCTTTCGGCACTTAATTCCAAAACAGCGGACAATTCACTATCATTCTTGCTGTATCCCAGTGTTGGTAGCTGCAGGACTAAACGAGAATCTTTTGAGTATTTTTCTATACTGTAAAGCACCTCGTGCATGTTTACCGAACTTGTACAGTATTCTTCCCCGCTTTCAATGATTTTAAGCATGAGCGCATGTCCATTGTCTGACCTCTATCCAGAACTTAGATGATGATGTCTGTGTCCAGGAGAATCAATTTCTCTTCTCCCACCGTTTCTTTTCAATCTCCATAAGAAGTTTCTCTTTATACTCAAATTCCACGCTTCCTCTTAGAGACAAAAGGAGTTCCTTCTTGCTCTGTGATTTAACCAATCTGTCTAGAAGCTCACTGAAACTTTGGTTCTCTTTCTTGAATCTTATTAATTCATCATATACAGACTTCTTAATGGTGATGGTTTTGGGCATAACATATGTTTATGTTTAAACACCATATTAATATTCACACACCCATCAGTAAAAGTGCTCTATTGCTTCCCATCTAAAGTATTTCCCTAAAAAAATAAGCAAATTCTGGTCCGTTCAATTGTAACCCTACATTTCATAATTCAGTAAATCCTGAATACAATTCTTGTAGCATCTAAGATTTTGTGAAATTCTTTCTCGGGTACACAACCTAATCTCTTGATTAATCTTTTTTGAGATACTGATCTCAGCTGGAGCAAATCCACAACCGATCTCTTGGATAAGCTGTTTAGCGGATCTGGAAAAAGATCAACCATCCGTGGAACAGTGTTGTAATGTGTTTTGTAGTCTGTAACTGGTGCTCTAACTTTTAAGGGTAAAATTCCAATTTCAATGTTGCTTATGATAATACAAGGCTTGATTTAGTAATCTCAGCACCTATCGTTGGGGAGAGATTCACCAACCAAATTTCCACTTGCTTCAATTCTCACACTCACTCCACGAAATCTTGGGAATCCAAAGAGTTGAGAAATTTCAGTTCTTCGTCTGACTCGTAATATTTCTTTAATTTTTCGGCATTCTCCATTATTTCTCTTTTCTTGTCGTTCATCGCTTTCTCCCTAACTGCCTGCGCTAAAAACTCAGATTTATTTTTCTTAGTCTTAAGTATTTCTGAGATGTCATCAGGCAAGGTTACATTAAGCCTCTGAGTTGACACACATAATAATGTGCATCAAATATACGTATTTTTCGGCACCTTTTTGTGGATGCAATATCAAGTGAATAATGCATTTTTGCTAAAACTTAACTCTAAACTAATTGGTTATTCAGGTTGGAAATAAAATAAGAGATGCAACTTTATCGCTAAAGACAAGAAGAGAT
>JAJZXP010000190.1 GCA_021806345.1 Thermoplasmata archaeon
GCATATGATAAGTTCACCCGGTCTAAAAAATTTATAACGTAGAGAAAAAATAGTATAGGCGCTATCCTTATATATCTCTTCTTCAACGAAGAAGCCACACTAAACTTAGTAGTTTCCATAACAGATGGGATAAATATCTTATATATAAATTGTTACATGATAGCGTTGGTCATGCATGATGTTTTCTAAATATGTATTAATGGATATTTGTGTGTTAAGTTATAAACTTTTTTAATTCGTGTTTTTAATGGTAGATGTCCTCGTGATATGGTTATTACATTTATATCTGACGATACAGGAAAACTTTAAGGTTTTTAACATAGTTTCGGATTAAGAGAAATGTATTATAATATCAAAGATTGAAATACTTTCAAAAATATCATATGGTGTATTTGAGTTTGAAAATCATTTAATCAATAGAGAAAGTGGGTGCTATGGCAATCTCTAGTTAGAATCCGTATATCGACATTTGTAAAAATCAAGAAATGGACAGAAAACATACTATACAAAGTTGGCAAAACCGATCAATCTGGACTTGGTTAATGATTTAATAAGATAAATTTAGAATTCACGGGAAAACAATGTGTGCGTCCTCTTCAGTACCATAAAAAGAGTAATAATGAATAGAAACAGGAAATAATATACTGCAAAGCCTAAGAACAAGTCAAGGAAAAGTTCCGACGGAAGAAGAACGTAAAGGATAATTGCAATTAATGCATATATACAGGATAGGACAGAAAATTGGACATTATAATATGTTTCTTTGAGCAACCTAGTTCTATAATTGTCCTCAACTGTATTCCCATTATCATTTTGTGGCAAGCCATCTCTGCCTCCACTTTGGAATCTGCGAGTAAGTATAGAATACATCAGAAAAAGCAAGTTTAGAAGCAATGCTATGAATATGGAAAGAACGGTAATCAAGACAGTAATTATTGATGGTACCAAGAAGTTATGAAAAAAAAGAAAAAGTATTGCTAGGATAAATGGAGTTAGGAAATTATAAATCATCGATATTCTATCTACGCCTTCGTTATTATCAAGTCTGAAGGTTTTGATATGGTCTTTTACAATCTGAAGGGTTGAAAACTTAGTGCTCATTAAATTCACATGGGGGTAACTTTAAAATCTCAAGGTATGTATGAGCCTCTCGATTGACACTCTGCTGGGTTGGAAAACCGTCATTACCGTATAATACCTTGTCAGAAATATCCAACCCGGGGGTTATTTCGGATTCATCTTCCTTTATGATGAATGTTTTTTCTACTCCTTCTATTTCAATTTTCGCCCTGATCTCATCAGGTGATATCCAATTAGATTCAATGATTTTACGTACGGGCAAAGTACCCTGTAGAATTTTAATGAATTTATCAACAAATTTAGGTTGAAATACCCCTTTTTCAAAAACTAAACTAATCTTGCCTTTATCATTGTCTTCTGTAGAATAATAATCAGCGAGGTCACTGGAAGCTGAATGTGAAATTAACTTAGCACTTTTAATTTTCCCATTCTTGAAAGCGGATAGAACCTCTTCCGGTGTAATGGGGATCATTTCAAGGATGTAGTTGGGAGAAATTTGCTTGAAAAAATTTTCGAAGTGGGATTGAAAAACTCCTTTTATACCAGTTTTTCTGAACCTTTGGAAGATGGCTATGCCCATTTTCTCAATCGGAACGTCACCTTTCTTTGGGATATATAACAAGAATGAATGGGGGAATAGTTCTGTATCTTCTTTGTTTTTGGTGTAGGAGAGTTTGTGTGTCTGATGGTTAACAATAGGAGTAATATAGCCGTAGTCGCCCGTTCTAATAACGCCCTGTATTATTCTTCCATTAATCTGTACTGAATCTATTAACACGGTTTTGTTGTCTGTATTAGGGACATCCTCTACAGGATATCCTGTCTTTGATTTGTTGTTATAGTACTTGTCAAAGTATTGAGTAAAGATAGAAAACAGATCAGTACTCCCATCAAATGAATGAAGTTCAGCATACTCTTTGGATCTTTTCTTCTTAATCCTTATTGAATAACCTATTAGCGATACTTTAGCCATATTGTTCACTGCCTTGTTTATACATTTATAATTGTCTTATAAGTTTTCGTTTTTGACTTTTTGGCATCAATAATTGAGAGATAGCATGACGAGAATACATTCAGGTTGAACTACACACGTAAAAATGATGCATTCTAAGTGAATTAAAAGTTTTTACAACAATACCGAGTGGTAAGAAAATGGCAAATAGTACCTGGTAAAAGCTCAAAGAGTGATAGTTGTCAGGCCGGAGTATATTTGGAGACAAAGCATATCAAAAGATATTAAAATTCGAAAGTATATAGGTATACATAATGACTATAGCTTAACTCAAACTTGTAAAAATATAAAAATCTCATCTTGATGTTTTTGAAGCTATCAATGAAACTCCTGAAAATGAGTATGTCATGGACCATTTAGAAAGGAGCTAACGTGATATACAGAAAGGTAAGGCTAAGAAACTGATGTCAGAGAATAATATAGCGAAATATCAATACAATGAAAGAAAACCAGCAACGAGGGTTGTGAATAACATGATAAATGTAAACAACCCAATAATGTAGAGAATTCAACATAAGATATGTATGAGCACATAGAGGATCAGGGAATTTCTATCTGCTTACAATGATTTATACTTTACCGGGGAAGTTATAGGGCATTATTCATGATACCATTACACAAGAAATGGAGTAAAGAAGATATGACAAATGTGTTTAGCAATAGTAGTATTGACAATATTTCTGGAATCCGGATGGAAGGTGGCAATGGAACACAATTTATATGTAATAACAATAAGAGATTATATTCTACAATAGGGTATATAACTCCAAAGGAGATGAAAATAAAATGTATGATAGTGAAAAAAAATTAAAATCAAACAAGGGAATGTTGTCTTCAATGAAAGGAGCTCATCAATTGCCAGAAGTAGGTGAAGAGGAAATTGAAGAAATAAAAGGTTATCTATCTACTATTTATGATTCGGTTCGCAGAAAATTCAAAGATTTCAACGATTTTCAGAAGGTCATTGTTCGTTATGGGTCATACAACGCCGATCAGCTAGAAAATGGACAGAAACCAGAGGAATTGGTAAAGAAGACTATTATTGAACCACTACTGGAGAAGCTAGGATTTCGTGGCGATACAGAAACTAAGGTTAAATCGCCATTCGGTATAAGATGGCCAGATTATACGATTACACCCGTGGGAAATGATGACTTTCACATCTATCTAGAAGCGGAACCAATGAATACTAATCTGTATCTTCAAAACAAGGGGAGAGGGCAAGTGTTTCAATGGCTCTTGTCTAAAGCGGCCACGACGGAATATGGGATAGCAACAGATGGCATTCAATGGATATTGGTTAAGTTTGATGGAAGCTCAAACCAGATAAAGGATATCCATAAAGTTGATTTGAGACCCGTATTTTCTCTATTCCTCAATCCAAAAGCACCTGTTACTGAAAAAACAGTAAGAGATGAGATAAGAAATTTACTCCTTCTCAGGCGTGATAACCTGAGGAGACTAATAACTGGCTTTCTAGTAAACGAGGAAGAATTAAAAGACGAAATTACCCAGAGATTTTATAATGAGTATGTGAGATATGTTTTCGGGTTGGATAAGGATGGAAAGAAAACTGGCGAGATATGTCTAATAGATTCCGTGATACCACCACGTGGTGCAGCTGTAACCAGGAAGGAATTATTCTCTGTTCTGACAATGAACAGGCTGTTTTTCATCACTTTCCTTGCCGAAAAGGGCATAATACATCAAAATTTATTAAGCGGGCTTTACAAGAAATACGAAACGGCATCACTGCCACAAACATTTTATTCAACATATCTTAAACCGCTTTTCTATGAGGTATTCAATAAAAGCCCTGAAAAAAGGAGATCGTTTGTTAATGATGACGAGCTCTACAGAGCAATCCCATATCTAAATGGCGGCCTTTTTAGAAAAGCATTTGACGGTGAAGATGACTATGATATAAGTAATAACTCTATAAAAATAATAATTGACAATCTTTTAAACTATAACCTGCTATATGATTATAAGATTGGGCTCAGTGAAGAAGCAGATCTTAAGCCCGAAATTTTAGGCTATATATTTGAGAAAACCATAAATTACATTTCAGGAACAGGAACGAACAAGCAAAAAATGGAAGGAGCATACTACACACCAGAAGACGTTGTTAATTTTATAGTAGAGGAAACACTAGTAAGGAAAATTCTAGATAAAATGAAAGAAGGTCTTGCAAATGCTGGGTGGAAAGAAACAGATCTTGTGGGTTACAACTCCATTGAAGATATTTTGGAGTATATGCCGAATAATCCAAAGCATAGTGTGGCAATGCTTAATGCCCTAGATTCAATCAAAGTTATTGATCCAGCTTGCGGTTCTGGCCATTTTCTTACAACTGCCGTTAACGTTCTGACAAGAATTGAGGCTTCCATTCTATTGGCAATTGGAAAAACACCTGATCTTTATGAATTAAAAAGGAAAGTTGTTTCATACAACATTTTCGGTGTTGATATGGATGACATTGGTGCTGAGATAACCAAGTTGAGACTCTGGCTCTCGATAATATCTGAAATGAGAGATCGTAGAGATAACAAAACTCTGCCAAACATTGACTTTAACATAATTTCTGGAAACACACTTATAGGCCAGCTGAAAGAAAATGTGGCTTTGCCTATTTCAAGTATGGGAAGTGAATTCTTAGACCAGGAAAATATTGACCAACTTGCTAATTTTGCATCTGATAGGAAGGATGAAATAATGCAGCTTCTCAGGAGTGACAGAGTTAGCGATCTGCAAAAGGCATATCAGATCCTTCTTTCTATGTACCCATGGGAATCTGGAGAAAAGGCAGTATGGGCGCGTGACTTCCTGGAGAAAATTAACAGACAGCTATATGCTGCACTTAATGCATCTTTTTATTCATATGTGGCTGGAAGCATTGATTCACCGAGGAAAATGAAGGATGTTTGGAAATCTCTAAGCACAAGCAAACCTCTACACTGGTCGTTTGATTTTACCTCAATCCTGGAGAGCGGAGGCTTTGATGTGATAATTGGCAATCCACCGTATATAGAGGATAAGGATTACTCGGAAAATGAATTAAGTATAATAAAGGGAACGAGGAAAACAAAATCAAGTAGCAAAATTCCGTTAATCTATGAAAGCAAAAATTGCGGAAACACGTACGCATATTTCATTGAAAGATCAATAAATCTTCTCAAATCCGACGGGAGATTTGGATTCATAGTTCCCATTTCATTGGTATCGACCGACAGGATGGCTCCAATACGTGAGATTATACACAATAATTCTAACGAAGTGGAGTATTACAATTTTGATGACAGGCCTGGAAAGATATTCTCTGGAATAGAAGATTGTCGGTCAACAATTGTTATAACAAACAAAGGAGAAGGAGTTAATGAGGTCCTGACAAGCAAGTACCATAGATGGTATAGTGAAGATAGACCCAAACTGTTTCAAGAACTGCGTACATCAGTTTACGAATTAAAAGATAGGTCTGAAATGATCCCAAAACTGGGAACAGAAATTGAGGAACAAATACTAAAGAAATTGGACAATGAATCTGGTGGCAGGACTATAAACGATTTTATTGTGAAGGAGGGCGAGAAGGTGTGGTACCACAATGCTCCCAGATACTGGATACATGCCCATAGAGATAACAACGTTCCAGTTGTTCAATATTACGATGATTTCAAATTATCTAGCATTTCCAAAAATGTGCAACTGGGAAAGATGAATCGTGAAGAGATTACGAAACATTACAAATCTGTTTCCCTGGACACAGACAAAGCGAATGTTGTACTTGCATTGCTCAACTCTTCCATTTTTTACTGGTGGTTTGTGATCATGGCTGATGGGCGAGATCTTCTGGAACAGCATATAACAAGCTATCCAATTGACATTAACAAAATAGAGAAAGTAGATAAGAAGAGACTGAGCGACCTTACTTCCATCCTTATGAAGAGTTATGATGAAAATTCAAACAGCAAGATCAATATAAGGAAAGGGGGTTATGCCATAAAAATTAAGGAGGTTATACCTAGAAAATCCTATGAAACAATAAAGATGATAGATGATGTTCTTTTCAATTCATTTAAATTGTCATCCAGCGAAATCGACTTTATAAGAAACTTTGACCTGAAGTTTAGATTGGGAAATGATTATAGCGAACAGAAGCACATAGATAAGGCAGATATTAATTAAGCACGACTTCAGTATTCCAGGGATAGTGGGATATTTATTCTCACCATAAAACACTCGGAAAAGCATATTAAATAACAAATAGCAATGCATAACGGAATCGTGGGTAGTTATGTGTCCTGCTGACTTCCGGAGTCGAAGAATATAGTATACTGATGTCTTGCCATACCTAGTTTGCCCTTCACAATCGCTGTTACCATTATCTTGTCAAACCTGATTTTATCAGATAGATACATACTATCCTAGGTGGATTAAATCACAGGATTCTGTCAATATTCCCTGATCATGTTCATAGTGGAGTTATGGGTGAAATCATTATACAAGAACTCCTAAAAAAATTGCTGGCGGGAAAATACAACACCTGAACAGATCTTCCTTGCATGGGTTATGACCCAGAAACCATAAATTGTGCCTATTATTGGAACTACAAAACTTGATCATCTAACGGAAAATCTAAAAGCTCTGGAGATTGGCTTCTAGGATATGAAAATGAAAGATATCAATTCAACGATCTCAAAAATCAATAATACAATACAGGCATTAGTCCCAGAGATTTGTTTGTTATAGATAAAGAAAATAAGAGTCGTGTCATAATTGAGATTAAGAGAAACAAAACTAGCGCAGATACCCTTGGACAGATAGCTCTGTATATGAACTATGTAAGGGAAAATTTTAATAATGACAATGTGCATGGCATAGTTATAGCAGGAGAATATGACAATAGAATTAAACACACTTTAAAAGTTATTTCTCACGTTGAAGTATTCCGGTACAAGATTAATGTTAAGCTTGCTCCTTTCAAATAATTATGGGAAAAATAAAAAATCTATTTTGTAAAAGTTTTCCCAAATATCAAAGATCACACAAAAAACGTTTTGTACGGTAATTTACGTATATGCAGACGGAAATGTAAAAAAATATTTATGGTAAATTATATAAACATTCTGAAAATGTCAGTTTAATGGGAAAAAATACGCAAAGAATAGTGGACGCCAAACCTAAATCCGTTCGGGAAGTGCTAGACAAGAACAAATACACACTAGACTACTATCAAAGAGAATACAAATGGGAAACAGAGCATATGCAACAGTTTGTTACCGATCTGACTGAAAAATTCCTAAACAGCTATAAGAAAGAGCATGAGAGAAGTAGGGTCGAATACTATGAAGGATATTTTTTGGGACCAATAATTATTAATTCAAAAAATGGAGAGAGATCCATTGTGGATGGACAACAAAGGTTGACTTCTTTGACTCTATTACTAATATACCTACATCGCTTTCAGGAGCAAGAAAATGTAGAACATCCAGTTAAAATTGATGAGCTTATTCGTTCAGAAAAATTCGGTAAAGAGTCATTCAACTTAGATATAGAGGATAGGAAAGATTGCATGAAGGACTTGTTTGACTCTGGAAAAAGGTCACAAATTAGTATTGATCTAAAAGATGAATCCATAAAAAATATTTATGAGCAATATGAAGGGATACAGAATTTCTTTCCACTAGAGATTGACGACCATGCCCTCCCATACTTCATTGATTGGCTCATTGAGAGAGTGACGTTTGTTGAAATTTCAACTTCTTCTGAGGAAGATGCCTACACTATTTTTGAGACGATGAATGATAGAGGGTTAAGACTATCCCCATCAGACATGCTTAAAGGTTATGTTCTGGCAAATTCTCCAGAAGCAGAAAGACGAAAACTCGAGCAGATATGGAAAGATCAAAAAAATGAACTCAATAAGCCCGATTATGTTACAAATATTAACGAAGAAATAGATGAATTTTTTAGAGCTTTTTTAAGGGCGAAATACGCCGAAACAATTAGACAGCAAAAAGCAGAGGGCGAAAATGAGGATTTCTACAAGATTGGTACTCATTTCCATAAATGGTTCAGAGACAAAAAGTGTTTACAGGGGCCAGAGGATTTTGCTAATTTCATTAAAATAGATATGAAGTTCTATCTGGGAATATATAGAAAAATAATTGAAAAACGAAATAGATTTGATCCTGACTTTGAGAGTATATACAATATATCCAAAAGAGGATTGGCAACATCAGTATTTTATCCATTTCTTATGGCTTCGATAAAGGTGGGAGACGAACCTGAAACCATAAACAAAAAACTTAAACTTGCATCTTCTTACCTAGAATTCTTCATTGTTTTCAGGTCAGCTAATAATAATAGATATAATCAAAGTTCCATAAAATATACAATGTATGCACTAACTATAAAAATCAGAAATAAAGATGTTATGGAATTAGCAGAGATATTTACAAATAAAGTAACGAATACAAAAGAGAATCTGGATGGAATAAGAAATTTACGTTTGAACGGGCAAAACAAGAAATTTATTCGTTTCTTATTAGCCAAGATGACATCTTATATAGAAATTAAATCTGGGCTTCCCAATTCTTTTAAACCCTATCTTGAGGACAAGTATGATATTGAGCATATATTGCCAAAGAATTATTTTGAAAAGCATAAAAGCGAGTTTGAAAACGAAGATGAATTCAATAAGTGCAGGTACAAACTAGGCGATCTTTTGATCTTACCAAGTAGTTTTAACAGAAGCTATGGAGCAAAGCCATATGAATGTAAGGTAGAGCATTATTTTGGCCAGAATTTATTGGCAAAGTCACTAAATTCTAAATGCTATCAAAATAACCCCTCTTTCTTGAAGTACCTGTCCTCGTCTAAAATTCCATTCAAGTCATATCAACAATTTGGAAAAGCAGGCATAGAGGAAAGACAGGAATTGTATGAAAAATTGCTCAAGGAAATTTACAACCCAGCGGTTTTCTCAAAAATTGCTTCAGAAGTTTTACCCCCACAATAGTTTTCTCAGCTTTTTATGGTTGTGCTTGGACACAAACGGTTGATATTTTTATTATTGTCCAATAACCTTCTTGGAAACATTGTACTGTGCCACTCAAGAAACTATACTGATTTTTTAATCCTTTCCTTGTACTTTACAGTTCTTTAACGCCATTCTGAAGTATTTCATTTTTGTAATTTTAGCCTATTTCTTAATAGATTGAACTTAAATATACGCCTCTGTCGTTTTACCATTCAATGCATATTCTAAAATACCCTCACTGGATTCTATGAGATTCATAAAGATGCCTTGTATTATGCCGTTATGTGTTTCCTCGGCAACTTCAACATTGCTTTTGATCTGAGCTTCAGGGACCACTTCAATTCTGGCATTATTCCGATCGGAATTCCAAAGAATGAAACAACTTCATACAGACAGGACTCAGTTTTGTTCGAATACTTTTTCAAGAAGATACTTGACTGAACTTCATTAATTTTGTCATGTCATTTGATCCAGAATTGCAGAAACTTACTTCTAAGATCTTGAGCACTTGCAATGAATGAATCCTACGTATCCCCTACATTTTCCTTGGGACACCTCCGACAATTTAGCGTTAAATACATTTCCATGCGAAATGATTTGCTTTTGATGGCACCACCCTTGAATAGGAGCTGACAGCTAGAGCCCTAAAGCAAATATTCTTCCAGGCTCACTGTATAGGGCTAACTAACTTCGGCATCTCTAAATGGAACACCAATTCTTAGGAGCTTAGTTTTAGAAAGTCAAAGGTCTACTTGATCATTCATTTTGGAACCTCCTTAACAGTGATTAAAAGCCATTTTTGCCTTTCCAAAATATTTAGATAATTTCCATTGCCGATTACGTGATCTATCAGAAATTTCATCAAAATTTTATGGTATAGCATCTTTCGACTTTCTAAGACTATTGTTGCATAGTACAATCATAGCTATGAGCAATTTCTTTCATTTAAATTTTTGCAAATTCTTGAATGAAAGAAATCATGAAAGTCGTGAATTACAGCATTTGTACATGAAATAGTGTATACATAATAGAAAAATGACAGATATTTAAAAAGTGCATGTAGTTTTTCTCATGTTTAATAATTCTAAAATTGAAGTGAAAAGGATGAACAAGACCGATAACTTTTATTCCTTAACAAATTCAATTTTGATATTAATCAGTCTATCATTTCTTTAAATACCAATTTCTTAATTGAATCCTAAAATACACCTAGATAGAAATGGACCGGTCGGGATTTGGACCCGAGCCCTCTTGCTTGCGAAGCAAGCGATCTACCGCTGATCTACCGGCCCTAATTAATTTCACTGCCGATATAGGACAATTTAGCCAGAAGTGCATCCATCTGTA
>JAJZXP010000059.1 GCA_021806345.1 Thermoplasmata archaeon
GTCAATGCAAGATTATGGAAAAACCAGTCTTCAGTGATATTTGGAATGCTCACACAGGGGTTCAGGTATATGCAGATTATCCTGCTGATCACCGTACCAAAGATTTACTTCATCGAAAGACAGTCGAGGAACTTGATACACGTGATGTTTGAAGCAACAGATGTCCAGGGAATAATGAAGCCGAAGTTACCGTTCCCATCTCCTTACCATGATGACAAGATCTGGTTCAAATATCCGCAAATTCAAAGAGGATTTAAGAAGATTACAATCAAGACTTCAAGGTTCAAGCTGCCTTCTCAACCTCTAATCGATTCTTATGAGTCCAAGAAAAAGGAATACATGGAAACAAAGTTCAAGGAATTTGAAGAGAAACTGACAGGGAGATCCAGGGATTCATCTGACGGAATACCATTGACTTGTGGGGAGTGTGGTTATTCCTGGCAGTACCATGGATTTCTGAGAATGGCCACATGTCCTAACTGCAATTCCAAGGTATACATTGTGGAAAAGGAAACCAGATTCAATGGTTTTGATGTAAAATGCAATCACTGCAGCTATATATGGAGATTTACAGGTTCATCAAAGAGAACTACGTGCCCAAATTGCGAGCAGAAAGTAGATACCGAGAAGAACAGACTCCCAGATTCTGATGATTCAAACCTAACAGTGTGAAACTGTCCTCAAGGACAGAATAGGACACAGGGAGGACACTTAACTTTTTCCTTTATTTTGCTTAATTTCCAATGAATTTTGTCCTGGTTTTCCACCACTTCCAACTTTTCATGTATTCTATAAGTAAGAAAAGACTGGGAATTAGATCCAAATTTTGGGACAAATTGTACTTCATGGGAGCAGAATTTTATTAGAAACATTTTTATTATATTATATGGAACCAGCAGACGTTACTTTTAACAAAATTACAAGCGTCGCATCTTCCCAGTATTTCGTTCCAATATGGCAAAGGCCTTATTCTTGGGACATGCAGGAATGGAATGATCTGTGGAAAGATATCAAGAATTTGGATGATATTACAGCTAATGGTGAACAACATGCACATTTCATTGGGACAATGGTTCTGAAAAATACTGTAAATAAAGTGGGTATGGACTTAGAGTACGCAATCGTCGATGGTCAACAAAGGTTTACCACTCTTCTTATACTGTGTTCTGCGATTAGAGATATTGCAGAAAAATCCGGTGATCAGACCCTTGCAGACAAAATAAATAATGGTTTTCTCTTCTTTCCTTCTGAAGACGGTGATTTTAAACCTCGACTTTTGTTGCAGGATAAAGACAATGTCGAATTCAAGAACTTAATTAACAAGTCTCACGGCGCCCTCTCCAAGGATGTTAACATTTCGAGGGCATATAATTACTTCTACAAGGAACTCGATAAGGAACAAGATAAACTCAAGAGGATTTTTTCATTGATTGGAAGTCTCAAGCTTATAACCATTTCTCTCAATGATTCAGACGACCCGCACAGAATTTTTGAAACTTTGAATTCAAGAGGGAAAGATTTGACGCAGGCGGACTTGATAAGGAATTTTTTCATTATGAGAATGCCTTCAATCAAAGATCAAGAACAAGTTTATTTGGATTTTTGGAGGCCTTTAGAAAAGCTTTTTGAAGAAAAGAAGGCATCTGATTTGGAATATAACCTAGATTCATTCTTTACAGACTATGTGGCTATGCTAACACAAACTGCAGTTAAACAAGATTTTGTGTACTACACAATCAAGGAACATTATGGAATCAGCAAATCTAAAACGGAAATGATTGGCGAAATTGAGGAACTCTATTCCTATGCAAAAGTCTATGCAAAAATGTTGTACCCAGATAGAGAAGAGGATGAACAAATAAGCTCAAAATTGCATAATTTAAACACTTCAGGTGTCTACACTTACTACCCTTTTCTGCTAAAATTATTATACAGCTACCATGTTAAAAGCTCCATACAAAGACACGATTTGTTAGATTCTCTTACTTCATTGGAGTCATTTATTTTCAGGAGGATTTATTGTGGTATTCCCCCAAATAGTTTGAACAGATATTTCCCAACATTATGTGATATTGAGTCGCCAAATGTAAGTGAAAAATTGACAAAAAAGTTGGCTGATGGAAAGTACAGCTTAGAATGGCCAGACTTGTACGCATTTATCCAAGGGATCTCAGAATTCCAAGTTTACAAGAGAAATAAAGAAGTTGCTAAATTGACATTGGAGCTCCTTGAAATGAAACATGACATGTACGAACCTTTGGATTTCTCTAAGTTGGAGATTGAACACATAATGCCTGAGACCCTCAGTGATGATTGGGCTATCTACCTGGGTAGTAACGCAAATCAAACCCATGAAAATTATGTGCATGTTCTGGGCAATTTGACTCTAATTACTAGGTCTCCAAATGCTTCGATATCTCAAAAATTATTTGCGAAAAAGAAAGAAGAATGGTATAGGCACTCTGGAGTTAAACTAACAGGTGATTTGGTTAGGAGCTATGAGAATTGGAAAAAAGAAGATATTGAAAGGCGCTCAGTTTTCTTATGGCCAACTCTTTCTGAAATCTGGCCTCATCCAGGTGATCAGAAGATCTACGAAGAGATTTTAGAGAGCGTAAAGAAATCATGAAGTGTTGTTCTTAAACTCCCATTCAAATTTATTAAATTAGTTGTTAACTTTTATCCCAAAACTTAACGCCCTTTATATACCGACATTCTGGTTTTCAAAGACCAGTATATAAATGGACAGAGAAAAACCATTAAGTCTTGACATAAACTTAACACCCATTTTGAGAGCCATTGTCAGATCATCGGAAAAATTTGAAGTCAGGATCCTCAGGCCATCTGAATGGGAGACTTTGAGAGATAACCTGGACATTAACATGAAAAGAATCTGCACCTCACTCCTGGTAACGGGAATGAGATACGCAGAATTGCAGAGATTCAGGGAGAACCCGGACTGGTTAGATGGAAGATTCGTCTACCTTCCTCGAGGATCCATGATGAAGGTCAAGGCAAAACAGAAAGAGAGGGCCATAAGGCTAAGTGATATCGGTAAAACTCTAATTTCCGATTTATTCCAGGCTCCCCATCCATTGCCTGAGCTCCCAGCATTTGACATGAAGCTGAGAAGGCTATCAAAAAGGACCCTTGAAGGACCACCGGTCAATAATAAGACTTTCAGGAAGACCTGGGAATCCTGGTTGGTGTTTTACTATCCGGACAAGTCATTGCAGATTGCACTGAGCCAGGGTCACACCACAGTGACGCAGTATGAGCATTATGTGAATATACCGTTTGAGGATGATGACAGAAGGGAAATGAGGAAATGGGTTGAGGGATGGGCATGAAGGAGAGAATACCTGATTCGGATTTTATAAATAACGTAAGAACTGCTCTGGAACCTTTGAAAGGAAAAAAATTGAAAATTACGGTCAGGACAAACAAAAAGAACGACTTAAAAACTTATAATGGTACTCTTCAATCGGTAAGTAATGATACTTTCACTTTGAGAGACGATTATGGAGATGAAGGATTGCTTGAATTCAATATTATAGATGTTCATTACTTCGGTGCACCATATGAAAAGGAGCCATTTGGAAGATGGCCCGCTAGGTTCAGATAGTCAAGCCCTGACACTTTTACGTTCTTTAAATATTGTTTAGTTTGGCAGAGTTGTGGCCAGAAATGTTAGTATATAAGGAAAGATCAGAAAATAGCCTTTGATACCTGACATTTCTTATGAATTGTCAGGTAAGACTTTTTTTGAAGAGATGCGATTCAATCGTTTTATAAGTTCTTGATTCATATTTATTCAACAATTGGTATGAATATGTATTTATACGCTATAATACATGATTTGGCTGGTTGATTATTTGAGTCTATCAAATGATGTAAGACAAGAAATTTTTGAACTAGTGGAAAGTAAAATGGGGAGCAAGTTTGAAAGTCGCAAAAGAGAAACAACATCTGCTCCATTCCAAGAGAGGTTATTTGGAAAAGGTGCTTACGAATCATTTTCCAGAATGCAGTCTATGAACACAAGCCTGGGCATGTCTGTTTGGGAGCAAATGGCAGAAATTTTGTGCAATAGCTCAGGAGGATATGCTGTTAGACAGTATCATTTGGATGGTTCAATTAATCCGGAAATTCAGCAATTTATAGATAATTATATGGCTGGACTTTGGAATGGCAGCATTACACCAAGTAAAGATTATGAGATATCTGAAATCAGGAAGAGAGCTGGCCAGGGAAGTTCAGGCTACAATAATACTATCGTAGATCTCTATTGCAATATAAATGGGGTGGAAGAATACATAGATATCAAAACTGCCAAACCAAACAAAGAAGGATTCCAAAAATACAAAGAAAAATTACTCTATTGGACTGCCCTTAGGCTAAGCACTGATGAAGATGCAAATTTGATCACTAGACTTGGAATTCCCTACAATCCTTATGATCCCGAGCCTTATAACAGGTGGACTCTAGAAGACTTATACGATGTTTCTGGTGGAGAAATACTTGTTGGGGAAGAATTCTGGAACCATATTGCCCAAGATAATGTATTCGATGATTTGCTGTCCATATTTGAGGAGGTAGGTAAAAAATTTGGCAATAGATTCGATTAAATTATAAACAAAAGGTTCTTCCTAGTTTTGTGTGGGTGATCATGGATAGAGGTCCAGATTGCCGCATTTGAAATATATCGCTGTCTTCAGATGGTTTCTATTCCTGAATCCGTAAGCCATCTTCTCTATCAATGCAATCTTTGAATTGATCCCTTCAGCCTTTGCATTGGTGATCCTGTGGGTGAAATAGTTCAATATCTTGTCTATGTGCATCCTCATCATCTTTGCAACGATCTTCATGGCATCGATGCCTGAATGCACGATCCAGGAATACCACCTGTTCCAGTAATCCCTCGCCTCATCCAGTGATGCCAGATTCCAGAGATTCCTTATGTTCTCCTTCATGGAATAGGCCTTCCCTGTCCTGAGATCGGAATTCTTCAGGGAATTGTACCGTTCCCTGTACTTCTCCGGAAGGTTCTCCTGTGAATACAGCCAGATGTACCTTGAGCTCTTGAGGTCCATGATCCCTTTCTTCACAAGCTCACGGTTCTCCTCCTTCCTCACGGAATCAACAGCCTCATTCACATGCCGCATGACATGGAAGCGGTCAAAGACGATCTTTCCATGAGCGCCGGGCACATGTTCAAGAGTGGAAGAAATGTACGGATCCCACATGTCCATTGAAACGGCACTTATCCGGGCGAGATCCTCCTCGCCCAGTGATTCATAATACTGGTCTAGCGAGGATTTCTTCCTGTCCATGGCGATGAAATCAACACCGCTATTCTCCATGTCCATGACGAGAGTGATGTACTTGTGGCCTTTCCTGTATGATTTGTCATCAATTCCTATGATCCTGGGTCTCAAGTTTTTCCTGGACATTCCTCTCTTCACTGCGCGATCGATGATGCTCCAAGCCTGGTTCCATGATATGTCCATGATCTGCGTGAAATTGTATACGTCCATGTTCTGGAGCATCCTGATGGATTTTGATTCAAATCTGAGAGTGAACCTTGATCTCCTCTCTGATAATGGCATAACGGCCTCCCTTATGCCATGTTCAGGACACTGTATCCTTGGAGGCTTTGCGTGTATGAATGTCTTGAACCCTATGCTGTCCAGATCTCTCCAGACCCTGTCTCCGAGGTGATCATAGACCATGCACTCCTTCCCGCACTGGGGGCAGGGAAGCTTTGCACCCTTTTCATGCGTGATGAAGACTTCAACCACTTTCTTGCTGGAATCCAGCGATACCTTGTCAACCTTCCAGGGATATTTCAGCTCAAGGAGCTCGGAATAAATCCGTTCGGCATCCTGCATAGGAAATATAACGTAAATGGGGATAAAAATACCCACACATTTCTAGGATGAACCAAACAAAAATAAAACAAAATAATTATTTCTTTTTCATATGAAAAATTGATTCAGCATAAGGCTGGCGGTCCCTCTCTGTTCTATTTAATACTGGTCTCTTAAATACTTTAATTATCTCAAATCCACTTTTTTCAGCGATTTCCGGGTATAGATTAAATTGGTCATTTGCAACTATGAAATAATTACCGTCTGGTTTTACGAATCTACTGATGTTTTCGAGAACTTTACTAATACCATTAACGTACTCTTCCTTTGCCTTTTTTCCCTTTCCCAAGGACATTGAACCAATCTCATATTTATCGTTTCTTGGGATGCCGAACATCTCATATGAATATGCATGTTGTTCGTGATAATCGATCTGTCCAACATAAGGTGGAGAAGTGAATACTCCATCAATTATTCTTTTATCTCTCCTCGCTAATACAGTATTTTCATCTTTCAATTTGTCCCCTATATTAACGTTCTTAGAGTCTCCATGAATTATCCATATTCTAGTTCCCTCATCTCTCAACTTTTCGAATTGCTCCAACCTATCTATTGTATCGTGAGTATTTTTTCTTAAGTGTCTAATAATGCTATTTATTGGCGTACAAATTTTAAAATGTTTAGAGCAATAGTATGGCCCATATTGTGGCTCTACTAATGTGGCTAAGTCAGAATGGGTAGTAGCCCTACATGACCTAGCTGTTCTACTAAGTATTATTTTCATTACATTCGCTATCTTTTGGTCTTGTTCTTCTTCTATTAACCCGATGTAAAACGAAATTTCCTGTTGAATTCTTTTGGTGAACCATTTTGAAATGAAACCTGAAATATCGTCAGTTTCAATCAGTTGAGCATCTCTTCTTAGTCCATTTTTCTCAAGAAATTCATTGTTCAAATCGAAAAATTCACTAAGTTTTTGTTTTGAATAAGATTTCTCTTCAATTTCATTGGAGTATACTTGTCGCTTATAATCTCTTACAGGAAAATTAATGCTATTAAAAGAAGATATTCTATTTCGCAGTTCAATGTCAAATTTATCGTCAAAAGATTTTTCACTAAAAGTTTGAAGTTTTGAAAAAGCGCCTTCTAATTTATATTTCAGTGTAAAAACATCGTAAATATCAGTTTTCACTCTTGCTATCAAACAATTGAATTCAGATACGTCGATTCCAATGGAATTAATTCCTAATTCGGCAGCTTGAACCAGTGTTGTTCCACTACCCATGAATGGATCCAAAATGATATCTCCTCTTTCAAAGTAGGTCTCTTTCTTGAACTTATCAACATGGTTATCTAAGAAATACTCAACCAATTGTGGAATAAATTTACCTTTGTAAGGGTGGAGTCTGTGAACGTGCTTTGTTCTCTCACTCTCAGATAGCCCGTCAAAAGATAATTCCCAATCGATATCTTCTCCTAATTTCTTTACCCATATGTCTTGTTTTGAAAGTATGTTGTTGTCATAGTAATTCTTTAGTTCTTCGATATCTATTCTAATTGTATGCGTGTTATCCTCATGTTTGGTCACCTTTGCATACTGAATCAAATAACCAATGTTGGAACTTGTTACTTTCCTGTTTAAATAATTGCTTGCCCACTCGCAAGCTTCTGAGATAGTAACTAGTTGAGGATCCATATAGTCAAGGAAATCCGTCCCTTAATTAAAATTTAGCGAAAATTGTAGACGGGTACTCAAGTTTTTAAATAACGAATTTCAAATCGATTTTCCTTGAAAACTGAATTTATTAAGAAATTTTAAAATCTAATTCGTTATTGCATCTTGGGCTCGTGGCCTAGTCTGGATAAGGCACCGTCCTTCTAAGTCGGTGATCGTGGGTCCGAATCCCACCGGGCCCGCTAACAATTAAGCTACCATAATGAATTCTCTTATAATAGCCTTCAATTCTCACACCCCATAATATTTATTTGTGTTCTAATTAGAGAGATATAAATTTTAGGCTTCAATTTGAAAAGTTGCTTAAGTTATTATAGGCACTTTATTAGAATTAATCCTCCATAAGTGCTTCAAGTCCTGCATAATAGGGATAATGTGTGATTAATGCCACATCATCCTTGCTTTTTATGATTTGTTCCTTCATTCCTTTATTAACAGAATTTAGGACACAGGAATAATGGTAATGTAGCCCAGAAGCGTAATCGTGTTGAGTGTAGGACAATGTTTTGGCTTTATTTCTTGAGTATTTCGTATATGGACATTTTCCTTCTGAGATATCTTCTTTTTTATCAAATAAATCACAAACCTCTAGACACTTTACCTTTATGTTGTCTATGGGTCTCCCTAAATTGGAATAGTTTCTAATCACATAGGGGCAGAAAAGGATCCACTTACCACAAATTGGACATCGATCCGAGTTTCTCGAATTTATTGTATCCACAGTAGCAGTAGGTATGCCGGTTCTTAACGAAAAGCTTCCAGATTGTATCTCTTTTTTAATACCTACTTCGACTCCATATATTCTCTTGTCATGTGAAATAATCAAAAAGTCAGGTGGTACGATGTGTTTGTACTTGCTCAAAAAGCGTTGTGTGAGCAATAATGGGAGGATATAGCCTAAGTCATTTTTCAGCATAAAAATGTAAACTAACAATTCGTGCCAAAGACCGCCGGCTGTCTTAGGTAACATTGTATCAAAATAACTGTCTAGACCACCGGGAGCTTCGCTTAATCCTTGTTTTAGACCTATCTTACCATCAAACGATATTAAATTCTGGAAACTATCTTCTTGTTTTACGCCTTTAACGTTTTCACCCAGCTTCTTAAAAAAGTCCTTTCTAATTTTAGATTCAACCGTAATGTTCTCATAAGTCATTAACAAATTAACAAGTCTCAGGATGAATCTAATAAACGATTCACGGCCTTCTTCCCCTTTTATTGCATAAAATCCTCTACCGAATATAATATATTCTATCACATCTGCTAAAATCATTTGTCTACCATCTTCACCATATAGGTAGGACGGGAGATCCAAGCTGGCAATTTCCTTCATTAATTCCTCTCTGTTCTTATTATAGATAATATTGCCAGAACTTTCGAATATCTGGTCTAAAATAGAGAGATGTTTTAATGATCTTATTGTTCGATTGTACATTTCTCTCAAGAAATCACCCAAGATAATCTTTTCAGAGTCTCTAATTCAAAATTAGAAATAGTTGAGAAATAACGATGGATTAACGATATATCTTTAACCATCTCTGGGACATATTGAAAAAAGGTTTGATTGATCTCCAATGTATTATTACATGATTACACACATATAATATTCTTGTCAATATAAATTAGAAACGATCAACCACAGTTAGATAATTTAATCAAAGTATAGATTACCGTAGTAATGCAACAATTGGTTGATGTATCGCATATTTCAAAAAGAGGTTCTTCTTTGAGACTGACTCTACCAAAGAAAGTTCAGGTAATTTTAGGTGCCAAAGAGGAAGATATTGTGGGATTTTATGAAGAAGACGGAAGGATAGTTTTGAAGAAGATGGATTAAAGAAGAGTTAATTCTTAGTTAGCTCTTGACTACATTGATTGGTATGTTTATCTTGCCATATTTTTTCCTCAACAATTCTATGCGGTGATCAATCGAGGCAGAGTATTCTTCATAATTGAAATCTTTCGCTTTCTTGAATGACTCTGGTCCAACGTATGCAAAAACTAGATGCAAGTCCGAAACCTGTTTTTTTAATTTGGGATATAGAAGCATCTTCTTGTAGTATCTGTCAACAACACGAAGGGCTCCAGGTGTAAGGCTAGAACTCTCATCTTCAAGGTCTCCGTCCCAGAATACCTTAACTTCAACTACCTGATCCTTACCGCCTTGCTCAAATATGAGGTCAGGTTTTAATTTCCTATTTTTACCGTCAATGAGAACTGGGTCATACATTAATTCCATAAAGAGGGTTTCAGGAGAGTACCCGTTCTTTCTTAAATTGTAATAGGTTTCTGCAACAAATAAAGCTTCGGTACTTTGTTCTCTGTAGAGCTCTTTATCTTCGAAACTTTTCACGTATTTTCTGAGTTCTGATGCTGCTGAACTCGTTGCACGATTAAGGTCGTTTAAAAATCTGTTCATTTAAATCGCACATAATAATTAACATGTCTCTATGAAAAATTATGCTGGTTAGATTTAGATCTATACGTATTTAGTTAACCTTCCATTTTCATCTTTCTTAACACTATTTCTCCATCCTTTTCGCCATAAATAATGAGGTCATCCGACTTTAGTCCCAATTTCTTAATAATTTTTGAAGGAAGAGTAATTCTGAAGGAGCTCCCTCTTGACGAAATGTGTGATACGTCCAATATTCTCATAATTCCGAAATACGGCTGTTGTATAATAATGGTATTTTCCTTTAGTTGGTTGTGGAATCCGTAATATCCGCGTTTTATAAGTAATCTCTTTTTCTCATTTCTCCTGTTGTAGGTAAGGGATTATGTAGGGGTAAAGCCCTCCAGCG
>JAJZXP010000223.1 GCA_021806345.1 Thermoplasmata archaeon
GTGAGCGTATTAAACTTTTAGGCTTAGTCTCTCTCCGCACTATTATAAAGTTTAATGTGTATACTATAAAGATAGATAATTACCTCTATTCCTTTATATACTGTTAAAATTCTTTATTAACGGATTCTTTAACTTGAAGATACTTTATATATGAATCAAAGAAGACATTCCCCCGCATATTTTTTATTATCCTGCCGTTTTTTACCTTCCAGGTGAAATCATACAGATCACGTTTATCAAAATTATCGGTCTTATATATTCTTTCATACTGGGAAATCAGCACCTCAAACTATTCAAATACTTTTAACGATAAAACTCTCACATTTATAGATATATAAATCAAATTATAATATTCTCTTCTATTATTAAAATAAAACACGGGGTTTGTGGGAAATTAAGAAATTTATTTTTAAAACATATAAATGGTTGAATGTTTAGCACATAATAATATTAAAATTATATCAAAATGAATTTTTTTTTCCGGTTAAAACCCAAGTTGAAAATCATTATTGATTGGAAGCTAATTTTTTCTTCTTTATTTTTGTAAAGGTATTAAAATCTGAAAAGTTATGAGTATAGTAATGACCAATGCATAATCCGGGCTTGCAAGTATACCTAAATCCGATCTTGATAGCTTTGGGGTTACCATAGAAACGCTATAGAACGAGTTTATAATGGATCAGCTTGAAAGAAGCGGAGTTGACATCAAGAATGGCATAGGCGGTTTAGTCTCAGCCGAATTAGCTAACAAGATCGAAAAGTTTTAGTTGCTATGGTTGCTAGCCGAATTGTGAAATGTCCGGTGTGCGGAAAAGTAATAGTGGCTCTCCAATGAAAAAATAGGCTTTTAACGTGTTTGATGTTTCATGATATAAGTGCTCATCCTGTGAAAACAACTTCAATGTCAATGTGAGCAAACATAATGCGTATACTATCCCAAAGAGTTAATAAACTTTATTCCCGATTTTTGAAGTTACTTATTTACGAAATGAAATCCATTGTCACCAATTTAAGCTTTGAAGAATCGAATGGTTTTACATCCGCCTTCTTAAACATGCCTTTTTCAGCCAGAAAATTGCCAAGATCCCCTATCATTTTCTTCCAGTCACTGTCTTTCTTGTAAGATTTCCATATCTGCCTTAGGACTTGAAGCCTTTTCTTAGTGGGAGGAAGAGATAGTAGCTTTGATTTGATCTGTTCCCATACGTGTTCAACAGAGATATCGTTAGGATATTCGTAAAGATAATCACTTAGCTGTATCTCAATCTCATCAATCATTTTCTTAATAAATTTAGTGCTGTTTGATCTGTTGAGTTCTTTCAACTGAGAATCTTGCGTGCTGCTGAGCTCTATCTCTTTGTATGTCCTTTCAATTTCCTCTAAAACCAGTTTATTTGTGTCATAGACTTTCTCGAAGAAAGACGGAATCACGCGTTTTTCCCCTTTTTTGCATTTTATGTACTCCAAAATGTCAGTTTTGCTGGTCAGAAAATTACCAGTGCTTAGATCGTATATATACCAGAAGTGGAAGTCCCTTTCATACTCATAGTAGAAGAATATTCCTGAGATATTTTCTCTCTTCAGTCCGCTGAACACGCCAAATGGAATTTTTTCCAGTTCCTCGACTCCCTTATCTTTAAGGAAGTCTTTCAATGGCTGATAAAAGAGCTCTCCACCGCCAAACAGGTCGGCTTCTAATTCTTTAAAGAGCTTTTCGTCCTTTCCTTTGATACGTCGGATTATCCCGAATACCTTAGGGTGTATTTCCTCCCCAAGAACAGTTTGGTCAAGACCAACAGAATTATCAATATCAACAATCTTGCTCTGTAGTGCCTGCACTAACTTGAGGAGCTCTTCAAGCTCATCTTCAGGGAAGAAGTTGTAGACGTAAATTTCCTTGTAGGGTGACCCAATCCTGTCAATCCTACCTGCCCTCTGAATCATGCGTGTTGGATTCCAGTGTAGATCGTAATTGATCAGGTACTTCGCAGTTTGAAGATTCTGGCCTTCGGATAGGACGTCTGTGCTGAGGATTATGTCAACATTCTTCTCGAAAAATTTCTTTATTATCTCTTCACGCTGTCCTGGGTTCTTACTGGTGGTTCCAGAGCTAGAAATCGCTTCGATCTTGAGTTTTGAGAACCGTTTATCGTTGATGATCTCTTCATAGATGTAGTTTAAGGTGTCCGCATAATATGTGAACAGGATAATCTGTCCGTCTTTGGACAGCTCCAGGAGCTTTTCCTTAAGAACATTGAGCTTTGAATCGTCACTGGGTTTAATTTTTTTAACCTTATCCAAAATGTTGTTTAACAAGTCTATATCAATATCTATGTCATTGAACAGGTCATCAGCACGATATTCGGAGAGTTTGAAATCATTAAGAACTTCCTTGATATCCCCATCTTCCATTTCATCATAGGACCTTAATATGTATCTTATGTAACTCTCCTTAGTCAGGAGCTTTTCATCCTTAAGGTACTTCTTCAACTTTTCAAGAAATTGGATATGGTTAAAGATGCTCTTTCTGAAGGAGTCTACACTACTTTCCAATCGTTTCAACAAGATCGTCCTGAAAATACCACCAATGGCTATCATTCTGCCTAAGGCAAGCCTTTCCTCTTCGGTCTTAACGCCCTCCTTTCTGTACTCAAGAATGCGGTAATATGCCATTGTCAGTTTTTCAGTAAGAGTATCCGAAATCTCTTTGTACATTCCTTTGTATGCACTGTCCAGTTTGTAATTGATATTTTCAAGGACACGTTTAGGGAACGTAATTTTATGTTCTTCAGTCTCGCCATCTGGGAGCTCTGTTATTATATATGCATTGGGATAGTTCTCAATAATGTAGTCCCTTGTTCTCCTGATAGAGATTTCATTTAACAGGTCATTAAGTAGCGAAGGATTGTCTTTGGCATCCTTAAAGAATTTAAACAGATCTGGTATGTTTTCCTTGATAAACGCAGACCTGTCCATCAGTACTAGAAGCATAATTTGCCAGTACAGGTCCCATGGAGTATTGTTTATAGGGGTTGCGGTAAGAAACAAAATGTAAGGTTTATTTCCCGAATTCGAAAAATGGTCATTAACAAGTGAAAAAAAGTTCTCCCACCTATTTGATAGCGGGTTTCTAAAGTTGTGGCTTTCGTCAACAACGATTAATTCCACATTATCCAAACGCCCACCGAGCGTTCTCTTCGCCTTCTCAAGATAATTTTCAGAGGCAAGGTCCTCCTGCGATAGTATATTCTCTTTTGTATCTATTTTCTTAAGCTCGTTTCTCCACATCCCACGAAGCTGCGCTGGACATACAATCAATATATTCTTCCGTTCATAGTAGCCAATTTGTTCAAGGATCTTCTTGGCGATCCATGTTTTTCCCAATCCAACGGAATCGGCCACTATACATCCGCCGTATTTCTTCATCCTTGTCCATATTCTAGCTATGGCATCTTCCTGGAACTGTGCTAGATTTACCTTAGTCTCAGGCAACCCTTTTGGTTTTTCTTCTTTTTGTCCTTCCTTTATGTCCTCTTTCTGCATTTCATAAAGTGTTTTGATGTATATTTCGTATGGAGAGTATTCTTTGCTGCCAAATCTGGAATTTTCAAGGAGTTCTATTAACTGCATTTTGAAATCTATAGACTCAGCCCAAAACTTGTCAAACCATTCTTTTCTGGTATAGATGGCCTGGGATTCCTGCCTCCAGGTGTTCAGCTCGCCATATCTGGTAAGTCCTGCACGGGTGAAATTGGAAGAACCTATGACTATCCGATCATCAAAGATGTATGCTTTTCCATGAAGAAATTTCTCAAAAAGCCTCACTTCTACGTTGTCTCGTTTCAGGAACTCGATAAAAAGCCGTACTGTTGAATCAGAGTCCTTTGAGAGGTCAAAGCCTTCAACTTCTTTTTTTATCTCTTCAAGTAAGACATCACCAAGAGTAATATCATTCTGAATCTCTGGAGTCTTACCCAATAAAAGTCTAAATTTCACTGAGCGGTCAAGGTTATCCTTGATCATAGCAAAACCACCTATGTTAAAGAACGCGGTGGCAATGTCAAAGTTGCCTTTCCCATTTTCTTTCAATGCATCATTTAAGAAGCTAACCAGTTTGTTACCATCACTATTATCTATTATCTCTTTATGCAGCGCCATATTATCACCTTAAAATTTCCACCCTTCTATCCTGAACATTTCAATTATACCAATAGAGTCTATGCTGTACTTCTGGCATACATATGGTATCCGAACTTTATATCCACGGAGTCTCTCTTCCGTGACAACTATTCTTTTTATTTGGACTATGGTTTGTTGGGACCCTGTGGCCATTTCTACTGCCAGAGCCACTACCCAGGCGTCAGCATCATATTTCCTATCTTCTTTTACCAACGCAGGATAATTCTTTAAGATATCCTTCAATATTTCAACCTGCCTCTTCGTTGGCGGCCGAAATAGACTACTATTCCTCTTGGCCCACAATGCAAGCTCATCGTCCCTTTCTTTGACCTCTAATAGTACTTCTGTTGGGGCGACCAGAAGACCTTTCTTGGATAATGATTCCAAGTTATTCCATACACTTGGGAACACATCAATTGGATTGTGTCTATTGAGTTCTACGAACGAAGATGTGTCCATAATGTAGTGGTAGAAAGTCATTTTCTCGCCCTTGCCAGAACTTTATCGAAATTCTTAGATTTTATAGATAGGAAGCTCAGTGCATCGTTGTAAGTTATGAATTCCTTATCGAAATTGTTTGCAACAAGAGATACAAACTTATTGCCCATTTCCGAAAGACACTTCCGATCAGTTGCTATTTTCTTGAACTTCTTCTCTTTTTTCTCCACTTTTATTTCCTTTGGAGTATATCTAGCAAGCACGGACTCAAATTCTTGCCTTGAAATGTAATTTAGATTTACCATTTTCACCAGTAGAACTGCCTTACTTACCTTATATCTCTTAGACAGAGCATTCAGTGTGTCCGTCTCCGTGAGGTTATGTACGTGTTTGTTAAATATATCAATTGAGATCTCCTTTGGCAACAGGAAAGCCGATGAGAAGGAGTCGCACCAGCCCTCAATATTGCTTCTAGCCTGCAAAGACTCTTCTGGGAGGTCTATTACGGTCTCTCCTAAGATTATGTGTCCAAACTCATGCATTAAAGTGAACAACCGAGCTTCGATGCTGTCCTTTGAGTTTATCACTATAATGTTCGGAGTTCCATCTGCTAAGGCAAACCCTCTTGCATCCTCAATTGGCATGGATAACTGAAAAACCAGAATATTATGGTCTTCTAACACGTCTCGTAAATACCCCATCATCTTGTATGCATCTCCGAACTTCCTTTGCTCTTCAATGTCAAAATTCAATATCTTCCGATATTCTGAAGCAATGAATTCTGGATTATCGGTTAGTTTTGCCTTTTTGATTTCAGTTTCAGTGGCATAATTGATATTAAGGGACAGTTCTTTGCTCACACTCTGAAGACCCCGGGTTCTTCGGATGGCAAGAATGGTTTTGCGGTCGAATATGTTAGTCTTGTTTGGTAGAAACCTATAGTCCTTAGGCATCGGTCTTTCCTGTTTTGGTTTTGATAGGAAGAATGACGCAATTGGCCTTTTGTAGGTTTCTGAAAGGATATACAATTGCCTCATAGTTGGGTTCCTTTTCCCTGATTCCATGTCCTTGACCACTTCCACAGTTGTTCCGAGTTTCTTGGCAACTTCCCCTACTTCCCAACCTGCACTAGTTCTCAACCACCTGAGAACTTCAGGCACCACATCAATGGTAAATGATTTGGCCATTCTAATCCCTCAAACTTTTTGCTTTGTCAATCCTCTGTTTCACTAACTCACAAACTGACCAGTAAACTTCTTTCCTCTCACCTTGAGTCAACCCCAACTCATCGAATATAATGTTGTCAAGTTCTGCCCTATCAGGGAGAGGGTTAGGTTTCTGCTCTCTTATTGGTTTTTCCCTATCTATACCAACCTCTTCGAAAATCGATTGGGGCTTTCTTTTTCCCAAGGCATCGAGGAGATCTTGCAATTGTCGCTTTACCTTTGAATTAAACCTTTCCACATCTAATGTTAGAATCTTCTTTGCATCACTAGTCTCAAACTTAAGTGCACCCTGACCCAGATTGGACCTTCCTAGCAGCATCACAAAAAATATTTGTATTGTGGAATTCAAAATTGCAGCCAACTCTTTGTAATTTATGTCCGTTTTCTCAAACAATCTGTGAAATGCCCTGTCGCTCGCCAAAGGGAAATTGGAATACGGACAGTAAAATCGCTCATTAGAAACATATTGGATGAATATATGGGCGGGAATCAAGTTTTTCTCCGGAATCGAGTACCAATATTTTCTGTGTTTTACAGTTTCGACATTTGACCACCTGATCCCAGACTCGGTCTTTTGCCTTTTTCGTGTAACTTGTTTTTCTCCCCATTCAATGTAACTCATCAATCCCAGATGTCCCTCTAATATTAACTCCTTCTTTGATAATGATGGAACAGCTAGAACATAATTATTTGGAGTTATGGTAATATTTAGAGCCTCCACATCATCCGCATTTCTAATTATAGGTTTAACATAATATTCTTCAATTTTAAATGTCTCTATGGCTTTATCATCTATGTAAAAGAAGTCATTAACACCGGTATAACACCCAGGAAGTATTGAATCTGCTAGTTTATTTAACGGAATTATGCTCTCTTCACCCCTTTCCATAATAATGTAGAAAATATCTGGTGCTCTTAGGTATTTCCCGCCCCATTTATTTCCTTCATAACTGCCTGATTTAAATCTGCCATTTTTGTAATTCTCCGGATATTCCCAACCATCTTCCAGCAGGTCTTCTTGCAACATAGGAAAAATCCTGCAATCATTTGTGCTAACAACATTCTTAACTAGATCAGTAATTCCTTTTCTTTTCTCTTTGACTTTGACGTTTTCAATACTAACAAGATTTTGAGATGATAGCACCTCTTCAAAAGGCTTCTTGAACATTATAAACTTCGCAACACTCTTAATATTTGGCCAAACCTTTTCATTACCACCAGTCACATCATTAAACCAATCTCCCAGGCTTCTTTGTTTTGCTTCAGGCGCCCCAAATAGTGCAATTATAGTGTTTACATCAGCATGCGTAAAGCTCCTTTTTGGATTGTCATAGATTGCTGTTATTGGAACATACTTACATAAGAACTCCTGCAATACCTTTCCATATTCAACATCTAACCAAGAATTAGATGTAATAAAACAGAAACTCCCATTATTATTCAATAAACTTAAACCGTGAAAATAAAAATAGATGTAATAATCGCTTCTCTTCCCCACATCTTTTAGGACTGGAAATCTCTCTTTAACTGATTCAATCAATTTATCTTTATACTCTTTCTTTTCCTCACTCGTAACCTCTGATTTTAGTTTATTTGGAGGCGAAATCATTTCTTGCCTAACATAAGGTGGATTCCCAATAACTATGTCAAACCCTTCTTTTTCTGAAAATATTTCTGCAAAATCAATGTCCCAGACGAAAGGTTTCTTCTCAGGATCATTCAAATGGTTCTTGACATTTCTTAGCTTCTCAATTTCTTCCTTATTTGTGTTAATCCTCAGTAGGTTCTCATTTACTTTTTTCTCATCTATTACTTGCTCTCCGGCAAGAGTTTTTTGAGACCTCGCTATCTTTATGTTATGCTCAAAGACTTGTATATCAGTTGTAAGACTCTCAACTCTTTCATTTATTATTTCCTCAAATAGATGAATTTCCTCCTCTTTAACCTCCTCGGGTGACTTGAATTTGGCAGTTGGTGAGTTTTCAAAGTACTTCCTTTTTTCCTGTTTTAAGTCATCCAACTTCCTCTTCAGGTGATCTTTCAAGTTATTTGTTCTTAAATTGAAGCTTATACCACCAATTTCCTGAACAAGAGAGTCCCCCACTCTTAGGTTGAGATTCAGGTTTGGCAAAAGTGGGTGCTGTCTCAATTCTTCTTTTTTAAACTCGGTTTCTACGATCAATTGGAGCCAGAGCCTCAACTCGGCGGCGTGAATTGCCCAGGGCATTACGTCAACCCCGTACAAGGAATATTGAATTACTCTATTTTTCAGTGCAAAGTCTGATAGACTGTTACCGATGTACTTATATATCATCCTGTAGAGGTCAGAAACAACATTCAGCATACCCACTAAAAAGGCACCTGAGCCGCAGGCTGGATCGACCACTGAGAGGTTGCTTAGGGTGTCTTCAAGCTTCCTCCAATGTTCATTTTTCGTGAACCAATCCTCTATCTTTTCTCTCTCTTCGGCTGGGTCAAAAATGAGAGAGTAGAATTTTTCCTTTGGTAATTCTGACAAATTTTTGGACAGGTATTCAACCAGACTCCTACGGCACATGAAATCCACCTCAACTCTGGGGGTGTAAAAGATGCCAAGGTCATTCCTATCGTAGATTTCCTCGGCAACATTAGCAAGTGACTCATAGACATAACCAATCATCTGGGGATCTACTGCAACTTCTGATTCTAGGGGCATATCTTCCTTTATTGTGAAATTGTAGGACTCGAAGAATTCGAGGACTTCCTGGAATATCTTGTCAGTTATGAGAATCTTGAGGTTATCTAGACCATTCTCCCTGAAAAGACCTCCATTAAGGTATGGAGCATTGGAAATTACTTTCACAACGTCTTCTGGCAATCCTTTGACCTCATTTGCTCTGTTGTTAAATGCCTTGAGGAATACCTGTTTAAGCCATTTTTCATAAAATTCATTAGAATTGTACTTTCCAAGTACTCTGTATTTTGTCCATAGCCAGTCAACAAATTTCGGCTCTTCTAACCAGTCTTTCTTTGATATAAAATAGATAAACATGATTCTGTTCAGGAATTGCAGAGTAAATTCGTGGGATTCTTTGCTCGAAATCATCTGTCTTTGTAATTCACTTCTCAGCTTGAAGAATACTTCTTTATAACCGTCAAAAAAAGCCTCTGTTACTCTTTCCACGCTGAAGGCTTTTTTCCACTTTTTCCAGACCTCTCTCCATGTTGTTTTGTTTTCATATCCGAAGTTTGCTAAGGTTTCTATGACACTGTAATAAGCCTTCTTGGTTCTAATATCCTCTTTATCTACGTTGAGTTTGATCAGCTTAAGTTTATGTTTCCCTGTCTCAACTTTCTCTTTATCTGGGAAGACGAAGGTTATCCCATTATAGTCAGTCGTGAAAATAAGAAGGTACTGAATGTACTGCTTGTCTAATGTGTTTGTGACAGATCTGATGAAAGATGGGACTAATGTAGTTGTTTCCAAAAGGAAAACAGGCAATTTATCGTCCAAGTTTAAGACAGAATAGATCTCCTTTATTCTTTCATTATCCTCCTTTTTGAATTCAAATGTTGATTTTCTTCTCTTCGAGGAAAGGTCTAGTATTGAGCCTTCAGGATATCCGAGAATACTAAAAAGCTCATAAACGCCTTTAGCATCCTCAATTTTAATGATTTGATTATATACATTTTCCCTTAAAATAATATTATTTTCCATTATTAAAACCTCTTTTTAAGCTTTACTGATATTATCGTGGCATTATATAATAATATTTGTAGTTCCATTGTGTAGCACGGGTTAATCTTCTTTTTTATTAGCATGACAAGTTCTAAATTCTACAGGCAATTGATACTCTGAAAAATGTTGATTTGCTGGTGTCTCTAAAAACATACTGTTTGACGATGAGACTTTATAATACGCTTGTTTTTTAACAACGCTACCAGTATCAACAAATCCCGATCCCAAAGGTTCTTTAACGTTTCGCCTTCTACATCTGCATAGACATGTTTCATGCGGCTATTACCGAGTTTAATTAGTGAACAGGGACCCGATAGGCGTTCACGCTTTAAAACTCTAAAAATTAGTATTTGCAAGGATTTTTTAATAGCTCGTATTCATGAGACCAAATTTCGTGAACATTTACAAATCCTTTGTTTTTCTGATTTTCCATTTAAAAATTGTAGTGTTCATGGTATTCACGGGATTCTATAGTATAATTAACTAATGGTAGTGTGTGGAATTTCGAAGTTTTTTCACACAGGATCCAATGATATTCCTTTAATTAAATAATTGGATAGTTTTTATTACCGGAAAAAGATTAATTGAATTAAAATCAATAATAATAGTTTACTTCCTGGTTATTTCATTCCTAAATTTTTCTAAAAATTCAGGCACCTTCCCATAACGCCATTTGTAAAACCTCTTTAATACACCCTCATAATCTAATATTGTTTTATAAGTGTATTTTTCCCTGAACTTCAAAAACATATTTATTATATCATTCTTTTCAGGATCCAGGAATTTATCCCCAAGGTAATTATATATTACCCTT
>JAJZXP010000209.1 GCA_021806345.1 Thermoplasmata archaeon
TTCAGCACTCTTTCAAACGATCACTTTTCAATGGGTGTTGAAAAACTCAAACCTTTTATGGATTATGTTGACACTCCTGAGAATTTTAAGCCTGAGGATACGAATGAAAAAAATGATGGTGATCATAACATGATTCTCGTCGTAGCCATACCAGAATATCTTCTAAAATCTCTCAGGAAGATGAAGTGAATGAAATTGTCCTTTCAATAACTGCATAATGGATTAATAATGTATTTATTTGTACTATAGACTGGTCAAAGAGTTCTAAGCTCCTACCCTTTTTGGAATTGAAATGGAATTTCCATCTTCTATTATTATTTGCTGAATGTCAGGATAGGGAGAATACGAAGAATGAAATGCTATAAATTCCTCCAGTCCTACTTTAAAAATAAATGACGGAAGCTAAAATAAGGAAAAATAGCTTCATAAATCTGGAGGAAGCAATACACAAACTCTAATCTTCAGTTACAGTTTTCTTATGTTTCAAATTATACAGGTAAAACTGATAACCATGGGAATCGGTGACTGTGAACTGAATATACATAGTCCCATTGTAAACAACATAGATATTAGTATTTGTTTGATTATAGAATAACGTAACTGGAGAGAAATAACAATTATACTTAACGAAGCTGGCTTCCTGAACTAATGAATCATTCATTATTGCTCAGGAGTGGGAATACAATCCTTCTCCGAGTTTTACATGCTCTTGATATATCCTTGAAACTGATCCTTTATCGTCACTTATCTCCCAATGAGTCCAGAAATTGGTGCTTAGGAGTATGGAAGCACTTCCAGACTTGCATCTGTGGAGACACTCATTTCAGCATCCACTACCATTGCAACAATCGTGTAATTGCCAGGAGATAAAGAACTGAAGAAATAAGCATTCTCAAAAGATGCTGGAGTATAATTGAGAACTCCAAAGAATGATCCTGATAATATGAAATTTGATTCAGCATTTTCATGTACATCAAGAGAGAAATAAAGGCTTCCATAAAAACGTATAGGATCGGATCTAGTACAATTTCCGAGTATATTGACCATGATTTCACTGTAATTTCCCTGAAAGATCAAGCAAGATCCAAAAATAATATGTTGTTAGAAATTGCCAATCGAAATAATTAAGTAAGGTTAATACAGTTGGAGTAGAATGAATGAAAAGAAAAGCGAATTAGGGCAGCTAATTCAAATCTCACTGCCACTGAACGAGGCATCAAACTGGAAAAGATTGATAGAAGAAATTGTACCAGGAAGCATTGTGATTCAGGGTGCTAACGTGTCAAGTTCACAAGACGTCAAAAAATTTGTCGAAAGAGTTAAAAATATTTGTGACGAACTTTCGATACCAGACTCAAGAAGACCGATGATTGGAATAACACACGAGGGTGGTTGGATAAGCCGAATTCACGATATAGCTAATAGTCCTGGAAACATGGCTCTTGCTGCAACTGGCTCTTTAAGTTATACTTATTCCGCTTATAGGGCTATGGGACAGGAACTTTCGCTCCTGGGAATCGATTGGAATCTTGCTCCAACAGTAGATATTAACTCTAGTCCTGTTAACCCAATAATTGGAGTTAGATCTTTTGGAGACGATCCAAAGAACGTTGCAGAAAATTCTATCTCGGCTTATAATGGGCTGAAGGATGCGGGTCTTATTGCCTGCGCAAAACACTTTCCAGGACACGGTGCATCTGTGCGAGATTCGCACCTAGAAATCCCGACAGTAGATAAAAATCTAAATGAGTTGATGAAAAATGATCTGGTGCCATATCGTGAACTAATAGCTAAAGGTATAGATTCTATAATGATTTCACATATATTTTATCCGAAGCTTGAGAAAGAGTCAAATGTAATTCCTGCGTCATTATCCGAGAGGATAGTTAACAAACTTCTCAGATCAAAGATGGGGTTTGATGGTCTTGTGATTACAGATTCCCTGTCGATGTCTGCAGTTGCTGATAACTTCTCAATGGAAAAGGCAACTATAATGTCCGTTCAGGCAGGAGTGGACATACTTGAATGTGCTGAACCTAACAAGTATATGGATATTTTTCACGCACTTCAAGACTCGGTGAGATCCGGTGAAATTAGCAGGAAAAGAATTGATCAAAGTCTGGATAGATTTAAAGCTTTACGAAATGTATCTTTAAATAGAAAAGCATCATCATCGAAGTGGTCAAATGAAGTTCTAAGGAATATAGTTTCGGTAACTTCAAATGCTGCTATCACAGTTTTGCGTGAAGGGAAGTTGAACAAAGATACGATAAAAAAAACCCAGTTCATTAACTCCGTATTCTTCACAAGGAACAGAATTCTAGAAGAAAAATCTCCTGGGCAATTGAAGAGCCCCGTACAAGAAATAATCAACTCGTGGGGAATGAAGTCCAGATTCAATCTTGTCCTACCAAGAAACCTCTCTGAAGAGGAGATTGAGGAAACGGTCAATATAATTATATCGAAGAAAAGAGAGGGTGATTTTCTTCTTGCCTTCATAAACGATTCAACGGCTTACTATAAGACTGATATGGAAGTACCGCCGCAGATCACAATCTTACGCAGACTCTTTCCCACGTTTAATGATAGGCTTGCAGTGATAGGTACTGGAACACCATATGAAGTTAATCTCCTACCGGAACATGTCACCTATATTTCTGCCTACAGTTATGCCCCACCATCATTATCAGCTTCAGTAGGCGTCGTTATAGGTGCACTGCCAGCAAAGGGTAAGTTACCAGTCAAAATTTCTAAATTCCCCTTACATTAGGCACTGACACCTATTTTCTCAAACAATTTCTTCCGTTCCTTTGTCAGTTCATACACCACGATCTCTTTGTTATATACATTGCACTTGATGTTTCTCGGGATGCTCAACGATAACTCAACGGATCCCAGGCACTTCTGTACCTCCCTATATGATCAGTGAAAGGACTGTGAGGAACAGGTACCTGACGTGTTCCCTTTATAATTTGAAAACCCTCTAATAGATATAATACGTATGGTATTCTACTATGATTTTGCAAATTGTCTCAAGTTCAGATTAACATTTCAACAAACGGATCGCATTATGTTACTGAATTGACAGAGGCAACTCCTCGAAAGGATTTCTATTGAATTACGTTCTTACAATGAGGGAAGGTATGAATGGTTGAATGCAAACTCAAACCCTAGTAGTATCAGTGCCATAAGATCAATGAAAAAAAGGTACGAAATCGGTTGGATGACCTTTCCTTAGAGGAAATCCTCCCTCTGTTCATTTTACCTCTTTTATCATGAATTTCCCGAATGGTTTCACTGCCCGCACAAGAGGTATGTCCTCTTCAATCACGTCTGCAACAACATTTATCCTGTTATCAGCGGGTAAGTTTCTCATCCAGACATTTATCTCACTGGCATTTGTCAGATGATTGTTTCCTTCTCTGTATCTAATGTTGTCAATAGATACCGAACCAAGATTTCTCTCGACACAACTTCTAGGCTCAATCAAGTAATGCTCTTCTCCCTTTGGGAATCTGAAGGTATATCTCAGAGATAGTTCCGTTCCTGGCCTTGCGATCATTTCCTTGTCATAAAGGAGTATTTTTTCTTTCGCTGAAATCAAGGATCTCGACTTTGCCCTTATCTTTATGTAGTCCCGTAAAGAAATCTCTGCTATCTGATCCAAATCCTGATCTGATGCAAGCGGATCTCCGATAATGACTGTATCTATCCCGTCTATTGAGAATAGTTCTTCAGCGGCCCTTTCCGGTTTCATGAATCTAAAAGATTCAGTGGTTGTCCTCGTGTGCAACTCCGAGGAATGAACAAATACAAAAAGTGGGATTCCAAAATGAGAATATGTTTCTGCTTGCTGCTTAACGAAATCTAGAGAGATTCCTGATTCAAATTTTGGGTAATAATTGAAACTTGCTTGCATTTGTTTACTGTTGGCATTATCAGAAATAATTTCTTCCAAGTCTTTATAAAGGTAATGACAGGCATTTAGCTCTATTTTAAGCCCTGCGCTGTTTTTTGTGAAGTCTACAACTTCCTTATTAGAGAACCCGTCATCAAGCCTAAGCGAAGTAACCCCTGCCTCCTTAAACGGAGACAAATCGTTCCTAGTAGCATTGAATATCCTTAGAGCAAATGGAGAAATGTCAGTTGCTATATCCATATCAAGTTCACGAGCTCTCTTGGAAATAAGAGGCATCTCCACCTTTACTCTTTCCGGATCGGATCCCGGTCTTTGCATACTAGTAAAGATCCTTTTATATCCCCTCTTTGCAGCTCTCTCCATATAAGCTACATTATCTTCTACCGTAAACTCCATTCCTGTGAATATTGATATCCCAGTATTTCTCATTATTACCACCGGAAGGAGTTTACTTTGGCAACCATAAGTTCATGGGACCCGTCATCTCTTGTACTTTCAAAGTAAAATAGGAAACTATTTCCGGATCTTATTGTATCAACATATCTAATGGATTTGCCATTCTGACCTTCGATATAAGGCTCTGAAATCGACATTCTGTTAAAAGTTTTAAGATCTGTACTAAAAGCAATTCCACATCTTTCTTCGTAGTTTTCCTCTTTTTTTGAAGCACCATCGTAAAAGGCAACAAAACCTCCATTAATTTTCGTTATTGAGGATATCCTTGTCGTACTTGAATCCCAGCTGTCTCCCAAGCCTATAACTTCTCCTGACCATACGAAGTTTATACCATCTTTACTTATCAGTAGGGCACTTTGAGACGTTGTTAGTCCTGTTGCAAATGCGTCACCAGTTGCATGTAATTTAGGTTCGTTTCTATTTGGTAGTGGAGCATAGCTTACATACATCAAGAAATAATCACCCACCTGTATAATCCAAGGATCTTTCACCCCACTAGCTCTTATCATATTGCCATCAAGCACCTTCTTTCTGGAAGCGATCTCAAATTTTTCAAGAGCTTCAGCTTCAACAAAATCTATTTGCCACATATTATTTTCAGGATTCACATAACTGAAGTACAGTCTGAAATTTACTCCAGCTCGCACAAGACAGCTTCTTTCTATAGAGGGTGTATTTCCTAACATTTCCTTCTTAATTTCGAATACATCCTGAAAGTTGATACCATCTGTGCTTCTCGCAATTCTACTAATTATGCCTCTTCCCTCTCCCTTTGGTCTTCTTATTCTGTAAGTGAGATATATATTTCCATCCAATCCTGTTACAGACGGAGCGCCAACCCAATAGCCCTGTTTGTAAACTTCGGGTTCCCTAATGACTACAGATTCTCCAATATCGAACTTCGGAAAAATCAAAAATTCTCTAGAACTACTTGATTTCATATTGATCCAGTTAGGATCAATTCTCATTATAAACTTTTCCTTGAACTTGACTTTCTGTCACATAATTTCTGAAATCGGCTATTTTTTAGGAACTGGATGAATAAATGTCGGTGTGTTGTGCCACACTAATGCATATACAGGTCGGCATAGATGGTTGAAAGGATATATGTGGATGAAAACCATATTATCAAGCACCTGTGCCCAGTCAAGGGTGAAAAGGATCTGGAATAATACAGGAAGATCTTTGCAATCGAGAAAATGAGAAATGGTATTGAGCATGCAGATCTCAGGGATCTGACGATACTCCCTGCAGGGTCATTAGGCATGATCTACTCCTCCAGGGTACCGATCCATGACCTCGTTCTAGATCCTGTATTCGACATTCTTGGCGATCGCCCTGATATCCTGCTTCCCTAAGTCATATCAAGACTTGCAGATTCAAGATCCGATCTGGATCTGCTGAAATACCTCGACGGTATATATTTCACCGACATAGGCGAGATTAAGAAGGAACGGGTATACAGTATGCTTGATCATCTCATTGAGAAGCGGGATCAGATCGAACAGGCAATTATCTCAGCACTCAACCCCGACACGGGGGGTCTATTTTAATCTGACATCAACATACTTCAAGGGAAAGGACAAGAACGAACTTGTAATGTTCGGATATTCCCGGGACAAGAAGTGGGAAATAAGCAGATCAACATTGGTTTGATGATGGCAGATGGCATTCCTGTGCATCATGAGGTCTTTCCCGGCAATACAGCGGATGATGCAACATTATACTTACAACAGATCTTCGCTATGGTCGATGAGTTCGACAGAACTTCCATGACGGTCCTTGTCCTCTCTTCCTTTGTTCGATACGTGCCCTTGCCTACCATATCGTCAACGCGGTAATGTGGAGTGGATTAAAAACTCCCCTTCCCTTGACTCTCTTCCTGTATAAGTGTTTCTCCATGCTCATATTGTCTGATCTGATCGCCCCAGTACAACCATAATCAATTACTTATCTCTCTAGCTATACATACCCAGTAGCTACACAAGTCTGCCAGTAAAATCAAAGTGCGGCGGTGGGTTATTTTTCACAGAGTCGTGCATCACCAATGCATCCATAAATCTTCTTAACTCAAGCTCCAGTTTCTTTCCGGTCTCATTTGAAACATTATTTTGCTTGAGAAGGTTATTCTTTTCACTGGGATCGTGATGAAGATTGTACAACTCAGGTTCTCTGGTGTTGAGAGATAATCCACTTTCATTGTTTCTGTTAGCTTTCATTAGACTATATGATAACACACTTGAACTTTGATCTTTCGATCTTTTGTTAATCTGCTCAGTTATATCGCAAGCGAGATATCTAGTGGCTTCTTCTTCAAGATAGGTTATGTATTTCCAGTTCCCATCAGTGATGGCCCACGACTTTTTGTAGTATCCGCTGATGGCAAACTTCCTCAGTGTTTCATACTCTCCACTGAGCAAGCCACTCATACTTAGTCCATGAATAGGTGGCGGACGTTCTCCATTTTCCCTCATTTTCTCATTAATATTCAGAAATTCAAGTACGGTCGGCATCACATCTACTGTTTGAACCATTCCCTTTACACTCTTGCCATCCATGATTCCATCAGGGTGGTGAACAAGAAGGGGGATCCTTATAAGTTCTTCATATGGCCATGGTCTTGCCTTCATTACAATTCCATGCTCGCCAAGGGGTTCGCCATGATCTGAGAGCCATATCACCATAGTGTCAGACATGTGGCCAGTGCTTCTAATTTTGTCGAAGATTTTTCCAATCCATTTGTCAACTAATGAAATCTCTCCAGCGTAGAGTGATTTTACACGGCTAAGCTCTTCATCAGTAAGGTAACCCTCAGTTTTTCCATAAATTGGAGAAATTATGCTTCTCTCTATCTTTCTTTCCTCATACATGCTCCAATAAGGTTCTGGTGGATCCCACGGTTCGTGTGGGTCGAAACTGTCTATCCACAGGAAAAAAGGATCATTGTAAGACTTCTCCTCGAGCCACCGTATCGCTCTTTCTGTCACTCTAGCAACGAAATGGTTACTCTCATTATTCCAATCGGTACTGGATATGTTCCTAAAATACTGCTGTAAGCGACTTCCATGTTCAGGGTCAGAGTGATGGGGCTTATCTAACAACGCTATCTTTTCTTCCACATTTCCATTTAGTATGTATGGATCAGACTCTTGTCCTCGGATCCAGTGAACTTCATCAAAACCCCTGCTGAATCCCATTCCAGGTTTGTGCATATGGTATGTATCGGATATAATAGATGTTTTCACTCCATGGCCCCACAAGAGTTCAGGAAGGAGAATATCTCCTCTTTCAAGTCCCTGCCATCCTCTGAAGGGTAGCGTGTATCTGCCAGTGAGAAGAGCTGTTCTAACTGGAATTGTGGCTAGACCTTCTGGATAAGCATTTTCTACCTTCAATGAATTCTTTGAAAACTTTTCGAAATTTGGGGTCTTGATCCAACTGTTTCCATAACAAGATACGTAGTCAGCTCTTAGACTATCAGTTACAATGACTATCACGTTCATTTCCAATCGACCATATGCTTGATAGTTAGATAGTTAGCTATTAATTAAAACTTATGGAATAATGGGTTTGGGGCAATATTATTCTACTGGACCCCCATGCTAATTTCTCTATTTGATCTGACTTTAGTCAAAACTTTTTTTTCGTCGATCTCATATGATGGTACTAATAGCCTATGTTCCCCAGGGCAACAGCCTCCGTGGTAAATAAGTTTGCTCTTAGGTTCTCAGACCACCTTCGCAAGCCCTCGTCAAGAAGCGGTTCCTGATAGTCCGGCTGCATGGTCATGAGAAAATAATGAATGCCGAGATGAAAAAATATATGATTAGTGCGTTATATGGACCGATTGGAATTGATTAAAGTTTTAAGGGAATTCAGCATTTATCCTCTTGTAGGTAAAATTATTATTCCCATGTCACACACATAATAAATTAAGAATTCTGGCCAAAAGCTTCTCCGACTCCAGAAGGTTTTGACGCAGAAATCATAGGAGAGTTGAACAATCTTAAGAAGGTGGTGTTTTCAAGTAGCATCAAAGATGTTCCATGGGGTCCTGCAGTTTTAATACGTGAGAATCCTGTTGAAGCAGTATCCAGATTCAAAAAAGAGAAGGGCAAAGATATGGTGATCGTAGGGAGTGGAACTCTAGTATCTTCCCTTGTCGCAAAGGACATGATAGATGAATACCGCATTCGTATCAGACCAATAATTTTGGGTTCAGGGAAGACGCTTTTCAACGACAAAAATAAAAGGCACAAACTCAAACTTATTTCCGCCAGTAAGTTTTCTAACGGTGTGGTGGCCCTGCACTATGAACCAGAAATTCCAATGTGATCATGACATAATTTACTGAACAGCGTGTTTTGATTTTTAGTCTAAATTTTAATAGAATTATGCATATAAATCTGATAAAAAATTGTTACACTACTCAATGATATTTTTCTTTATCTAGCAATTTAAATAATTATTTCGTTGTGATAATTAAGTAAGACTGTTATCCATGTTTACTGAATTACAATGGTTGTATTGCTATTACGCAAAGGTTATGAATGGAACTATACAAAGGTTGTGAAACCACAAAAAAATATCAACATTAGAAAACAAAGATTTATCAGCGAGGTTTCCCTGATTGAAAGCATTCCTGTCATATTTTTATTCTTTCTTCTCCTATCACATTTGCAAGAGTAACAATTCTACCGGTCAGTCTTCATAAAATTGTGGGATCAAAGAGAACAAATTAAAAGACTTTAGACGCGTGGTTAACCTGTTATTAACAGTTACCATCACCAGATAATTATTGACTGATCTGGGTTTGTTAAAATTTTAAGATTACATGGTCTTAAACCATATCTTTTAATAACTCTCTATTCTCAAACCTTCAATATCACTAAAATGCTTAATATTACGGGTGATTAAAATCTCTTTTCTTCTCGAACAGATACCTGCAATCATAGAATCTTCTATCTCTATTGTAGATCCATTCTTTCTTTTTTGTGCATATATCTTTCCAGCCTCTCTTGCAGAATCCTCATCAAAACTTATTATCGAAAGTCCGTTGAGTATTTGATTTATCTTTTTTCTCTCCTGATCCTTTTTAACGCTAAGGGCTACTCCAACGAATAACTCAAAAATTGAAATTGAGGTGACCGCTATAGTGATTCCTTTCTTTTCAATTTCCTCTGCTTTCTCTATTACCCTTATGTCGGATTTCATTATGTCAATGAGAAATGAAGTATCAGCTATCATTATCTATTTAACTCATCAGTAATTCTATCTAATCTTTCCTTACTTAGTTTCCTCGACTCTCTAATATTTTTCTCTAGGGATTTTCCCTCATCTTCACCTATGATGCCTCTTAGGTCAAGCACATTCGTCTTATTTGTCAGCCTATAGATGAGTTCTGTAAAACTTTCGTTTTTTAACTTTAACTCTGATAATCTTAAGTATGCTTCATCCGAAATAGATATGTTTTTGCTTCCCATTTGACACACCTTCATACACACACATATATGTGTGTAAAACATATAAACTTTCTTATGAACCATATTCCACACTGGAGAATTCCTTCTTATTCTCCTCAATCATCAACCCAATATTCTATGAACTATACCATATAGGTTATTTTCTTTGTATTAGATTGAGAAATAGCGAAAAAACTTGAATAAAATCATTAAATCTCAATCATGTTTCTAGGAAATAAAAATAAGGGATTGATTTTGTTTGAAAAGCAGACCAGGAATGCCTGCAGAGAAAATTTAATTGATTAGTATATGGTTTCTGCTAAAGGTTATATATTTGTAATAGTTCGTCACTACGACTGAGCAGTGAGTAGTGTTTGTATATGGTTCGTTTAGAGTTTGGTGTCTGTAAGAATTGTGGACATACTGTTGTTAATTATAATTCAAAATGGTTGCATCACATAACAAGAAGTAAGCTCCTGGGTTTACCACACTGG
>JAJZXP010000201.1 GCA_021806345.1 Thermoplasmata archaeon
TTAAATGTTAGTGTGTTTTGCGATGATTCCCCGAAAATTGAAAACCTATATAAGCCCATCTTCAGCCTGTTCATATGTTCCAAACCTGATCTTCGTTAGTATTTTTGATGTTATCCATATCCTTACTTTTTCATCATCTTTAGTCTCGATTGATAAATCGGATTTAAGACGCATTAGTTGTGCTTCATTCAATTCTCCCTCAAATACACTGTTTTGTACCTTAATCAGATACACCTGACATATCTTCTTGAATATTTCAGTTCGCTTTGCATCCACATCGTACGCAACTATAATGTACATCTCAATCCACCGGCAATTTTATGGGTTTGTATGGCTCAATCTCTTCAACTTCCTTTGCGAATTTGTGAATTTCCATCCTTATCAGCTCTCTGTGCGATACCCTGCGCTTCAGCCTATTATTGTAAGAAGCTGATTCAAGCCAAGCCTCCCACTGCTGAATGAATAATTTGCGCCCCCTTTCATTCAGCAATATCCCGTTTCCAACTTCGTGAAAATGGTCATCGATGCGTATTATACCTTGTCTCGTTAGACTTAGGATCAATCTATCCACAAGTCCGGGTTTAAATACCTCCGAGAGATCTAAAGACAGAGAGAACCTGCCAGACTCTGGTGAATGATAAAATGGAATGGACATGTTTACCGAGGTGTATCTTGCCTGAGTAACCATCTCGGTATAGAGTAAAGAGTTGCCGAATGATATCAGACAGTTGCCGAAATTAGTTGGTGGACGACGCTCCCTAATCTCAATTCTGAATTGCTCAGGTAAAATGCTATCTAGACGAGTGTAGTAATCTTTTCTTAACCTGGCTTCACTTAACATAATTCGCTCAATAGTTCCATCTTCTATGGACAGTTCAAACCTCTCGATATTTCCCTCAAACTTATTCAATAATGCGCGCATATTTCTGTAGATTCCCCTTAGCAGAGTCACGGATAAGGTCTTTCTATGGTCATAGTTTGAATAAATGAGAGATTGCCTTATCGTTAAATCACCGCTAAAATAAGCATCTTTTGGCCAGTACGTGCCAATATAATTTCCATAGAACCCAAAGAAATGAAGGCAAACGTTATGTGCGCTAGCAAGATTGAAGGCGCCTGAGGTCACTGAGGCGCCACCATACAAATTAATTGCTGATACTGTTTCAACTGGGATCCGCGTCATTTTATCCTTACTGTCAAATCTGAAAACCGATTGATCGGCTGATAAAGCACCTTCAGATAAGATATAGAAATTCTTTATCAAGCCCAGCACATCTCCGAATACCTACATCCAGAGCATATTGGCTTCTCTTCTGGTTTAGGGCAAGGCTTAGATAAAATACGGATTATGTCTTCGTAAGCTCTGGTAGCTCTTTCACGGTCTCTTTCGACTCTTATGACTTTCTTGCTTTGTGGAAGGTGTAGTATACCTACAGATTCATTTCCGGTGAGTTCTTGCATAACTTCAAGATAAAACAGCAGTTGTAGTATGTGGGCTCCAGTTGGATTGCGTCCTTTCTTGATTTCATGAACCTCAATTACTTTGTTTTCTTCCACATAATCTATAGCACAAAGTCCTTGAATCGTCAAATTTTTCCTAGAAGTGGGTTTAGTAATTTCGTCGATATACTTTCCGATCTGAATATGAACATTGTCAATACCAGCAATTATTCGTTTATTTGCAAGCCACAGCCTAGTATAACATGAACCGTAATCATAAAAGTGATTTCCCGTTACCCCTCTTTGCTCAGAGAATTTGAGTTTCTGACACATCTAATATCTCCTTTGGAACAAGCATGTCGGGGTAAACTATGTGTGAAACCTCTTCAAACGCTGTTTTAAAAGCGTCTATGTCTCGGGAATTTCCGTTCATTCCGTCGTCTATGAAATCATTGAAATTTCTTACCAGAGTATTCCTGAATTTTTCCCTGTCCCTCATTTCTGACTCATTGACCTGAAAAGAACTCATAGGTACCGTATATTCTAGAGTAACGATCATTGGAGTATCATAAAAATGTGTCACTGTGAACACTTGAAGCTCTTCGTTAGGCAAATCGTATTTGCACCACTTTTTGATCCATCTCAAGTCTTCGGTTGTAACTATGGAACTTCCATCGCTTCTGGTAATCTTAACGAATATGGTAATGCTCTGACCTCTGAAATATCCAAGTGATGATAGGAATTGTTCCCACCATTCCTTAAGCGCTAGTGATTCAGATTTGTTCAATCGTGCTTCTGTCAACACGCGGTAAACATAACCATCAAAGTTAAGCACGGACTGAAACACATCCTGAATCGTTATATCAGAATTTGACTTCAGAAGTTCAATAATCTGATTCTTCAAATTGTTTCGTACAGACCTGATGGCACATAGTGCCATGAATGCCGCGAAATGTTTTTTTATTCTGGAAGCATAAGATTCTCTCGATCTGAGTATTAATCTTAGAGACTTCTCGAGTTCTATAAAACTGTCCGCCTTTTCTGGTAAGTTCTTTAATACATCCCTGTCAACGTGTATGGTAACACTCCCAGGGGCACCAGATCTACCTATTCTTCCATATCTTTGTGACAGATTTTCTAGATATAAGCCTGGTTCTATGTGAGCTTCATCAACATCTAAGTTTAGCCCTTGTTCTGCAGCGTTTGTGGCTATAACAAACTGCTCTTTATTTGAATACTCCTTCTTTGTTGTTGACCTCTGCATGAAACCCGTCAGTTCCTGGATTTCTTCCTGATGAATGCCTATTTCGAGCAGATGATTTATGGCCCTTTCTGCATCAACTTTATGATCGAATAAGTAGAGAGTTCTTGCAGGTGTAGAAATAGTGGCGTCTTTAAATTTGTCGAGCATCTTTTCATCGGAAAATTTTAAGTTTACAAAACCACGTACCTTTCTTGAGTACCCGTTTCCGTCATGGGTTGTGATCACGCTCAAAGTATCGTACGTTAATTTCATCCCAGTTATAATTGTCATTACCTTTTCATCAGGAGTTGCGGATGCAAAAATCACCTTCAGGTGCTTACCTGTCAATCGGGACAGCATAATGAAGGCGAGTATTTTGCCCAGTTCTTCCTCAGCATACACATGATATTCGTCGAAAATGATAGCGTCTAATTTAGCAAATATGTCCTCTGGATTTCTCAATTTGCCAATATTGAAATTTGGTGACTTCGTTTGAGATGTATAATAGAACCCCGAAATGAGTAATGAGATAATATCAGGATTTGAAATCAATATATCATTTCCTGTGAAGCTAAAACTTATTTCATCCTGTCTTTGAATCGGATTACGCTGAACAAGGTCCTTTCCGGTCAGTTTCCTTATACGAACATCCCCAATTTCGGCGTGCTCTCTAATGGACTTGGTGAGACTTTCGTATATCTGGTTGATTAGAAGATTTGTTGGAGATATGATCAGAGTCTTCCTTCTTTGAAAGACATTCATATTGCAGAAAGTTGGAAGACCAAATGATAAAGTTTTACCGGTTCCAGTTGGCGCATTTACAAACAAGCAATCAAATTGAGAGTTGAATATATCTCGAATTTTAACTTGAAATTGATGAAGTGCCATGCCTAAAAATGATTCATTGGAATATGAAAGATATTCTGGCTCAAACCTGAATTCTTTAGATGACAAGATAAACCTCAGCTGTATGGCTGAAATAATCCGGATACTAACTTAAGTGGCAAGTTTTGCAGTAAAGTATATTGATACGAATTGTTTTCAATATACAGGTTTGGTTCTTGTTCCTTTATTGCCGACAAAATTTCGTTTGCCCTAGGAATACCAAGTAAAAGGTAAAGTGTGTATGCGTTTATCGTAATTCTGTTGATATCCCTTGAATCTATTCCCGTACATAAGGCTACAGATTCTCTGGTATTCCCAAGGCGTATGGTGAACCGGTCAGGTAAATAAGATTCGTCATTCTTTGAAAACGTTACGAATGTAAATTCATTTCCAGGTTGAATTCCCTGCCTTTTCATCCAGTTCCTAAAAGGAGCGCGGCCGGATTTCTGGATGGCTTCACTTTGTGGATACCCTTCAGAAATAAAACTTGTTGCGATATCATATACTCTAGTAAACATCAAATCACCAGATGGCGTTGCCACGCTTGAAAGCATGTTAAGTGCCCTGATCTCCTCGTAATTTGAAGTGTGCGAAGTGTATCCAAACTGGAAATGTCTCATTGCCAGTGCGTTGTTAATTGCATACAGTAAAGCTATATCGCCGATCCATGGATTTGTTACTGTAGAGCCAGCTGCACCGGAGTCCATCTTACTCCGGAAATAGAGGGGTGACAATAATTTCAACCTGTATGCTTTCATTATTGTTCACCTGAATCGGTCTCCTGATTTCGCACGCCGCCCTTTTTTTTCTTTCCAAGTATCTTGCTGTAAGATATTAAATCAGCAGAGTCTTTGGCTAGTTTCGCGTATATGGCATTGAGTTCATCTGAACTCAGATTGCTCAGTTTCTCTGTAAACGTGCTGAGTTCATCTCCGGATAGAAGAATTCCTGGCTTTTCCTCCGATAACAAATTAATCACCCGTCCGATTATAGATCGTTCGAAATCTTCTGGTAACTTTTCTTCCACTGACATGTCAGAAAGGGCTTTTGCAACGGTATAAGATGTGACTGGCAGTTCAAATTCTCCTGCAACTATGGCCCCCACAGAATTTATAAAATTAGGGCCAGTGATTGACGTTTGCGCCCCGTAGCTACGCTCTTCCAAAGTCAAAAGCACATGCACAAGCATTTCTGGAGTTGGGTTCAACAGAGTAATGAACGATGGAAAGAATGTGTCCGGGACAATATATTCCGAATTGAAAAGACTCGTTCTATTTGCACCTTTCGCGCGATCCCACATCGTCCCAGCCTCTGATAGGGAATTATGGGTCAATCTCTTCGTTATTCTAGACCTTTCCCTGATGCTGTATGAACTGCTATACAAAACCCGAGACGGCAGCATTGCCTGACCCGCATCTCCACCCTCAACAACTGTATCGCCATATATTACCGAATTAGGGTTATTGAGATATTCTATGGCACTTATGCTGTTATATTCATATCTTGAGTCTACAAGACCAAACGCCCTACATATCTTGAGTCCCATTAGTTTTTCCTTTGATTTGAACTTCCTAGCAGGAACTTCTACAACTTCCCTGACGCCAAACTTAGCATCCGAAATGACTTGAGTTATAGTTGATTCTGGGTCGTCGCTCCTATCAATAAATGGGCCTATTGTCTTTCTCATAATGAATAGAGTGACGAATTTCCTCTTATTCTGAGCCATAGGAGGGATTTCTCCATCCATTTCTGTCGCGAAGTGGTTTTTTCCGAGTTTGTTCAATATATATTCCCTTGTTTCCTCACTCATTATCTTTCATCTCCTTAGGTTTTTTTATGTCGTTCCATTTAGTTATGTTGTACAAGATGGCGAATTCTGCTATAATGTCCTTCTTATACTCATAAGCGGGAATCCTGCTTTTGAAATCGTTCCTTAGCATTTCTACAAGCAGTTTAGAGAACCTGACTGTATGATCCTGGACATCCTTTCCGTAATACTTATCTCGTTTTGCAATTTCCCAGATTCTTCCAGAGATTATGTCTTCTAATTCGCTGTCTTCCTTTCTGATGTTTCTAGAATATGCATCGAGAGCTGTTCTGATCATCCACGTATGATCATTTCCGGATTTTGGGCCCCCTCTTATAATGCCACATGCCTCATTTACGATCTCCTGCATCTGTCTAGTTTTCAATTCGTTTCCATATTTTTCCATATACCATATCACTTCTTTTTTTACACTTTTGATTTTCGTTGGTATCTTTTCTGGTCCATCACTTAATATGTTCCTCCACGCAGCATACAATAATCCCCTCCTGCTTCTGGTCATGTTCTCAATGACAAAGTTTATCACCCCGTCATAACCGTAATTGAGCTTGCTCACGCTGTAAATCAGGTCAAGTTCTTTTATGCTATCATGTATTCTATCGATCCTTATTTCTGCCATCCCGAGATTCCTGACCCAATAAGGAGCGTTTTCCCACATGAACATTGGTACAAACAGGTCTTCAGAAGAGAACAACGGAGTTACTTTGACTTTTAGTCCCCTGCTTCCAACTAACCTGACAAGCCCGTAGAGCATAAAGAAGGCTTCTTTTGTCTTTTTAGGCTTTGAAACAAACATTACAGTGTGGTAGTCTAGTTGTTTTTTTGATCTAGTGCCTAGATAAATAGTGGCGGATTCCATGGGATCGCTGTATTCTATAGTATACCCTTTTCTGTCACTGGAATTTTGTCCGAAGCAGTCAATCATTCGCTTCAGATTTACGGGAACCACATAATCAGCGAGATTTATCCGCACACAGAGCGCTTCACTCTCCTTTCCGATTTCCGATTTCCTCATTGAGTTTTCTTTTGCACACATTAAACAGATTTTGCCGTTGAACTTGACCTCGTCGTATTTTAACACGGAAATCTTAAGACCACCTCCAGCTGTGGCTTTATAACCAAAAGCGTATTGATCCTTTAGGGGGAAATCTCCAACCTTTCCACACTGTATGCACATGTTAGACTTGTCCGGAACTTTAGGAGGGTTTATCATTCCAATCGAATCTTCAAAAAATCTGTTGTAGTCAGGGAATTGCTGTGATGGAAACTGTATTGCCAACTCTTCTGATAGTAATTTCAGAGTCTCCTGGTATCTTGCTATCAACTCTTTGTAAGTCAAGTTGTGAAACATTGAAGCATATGATATCGCAAGAAGAGTTTTCATCTGTATCTGATCAACAGAACCTTGATTACTGCTCTCATCTGTATTCGCTTCATATTCCTTGCCGAAGTTTCTCACTAGGAATTCCATTTCTTCGCTGTGGCTTGGCATTTTATTGCCAAAACATTGGTAATATACTCTTCTTGCACAAGCCATTAATCCCAGAATTCTTCTCCTCATGTTCTCAATATCTTCAATTTCTTCCGATTTTTCCGGTATGTTCATAAAAAATGAGATATCATCCCCAGTTTTCTTTGAATAAATTGGTACATCAAACTTCCTTGATTTTATATCAAAATCGCTGTGAGTTTGTTTCCACTCCTTGCCAGACCACAGGAGAAGCCTACCACTAAATTTTTCCACATATAATTTTACTGTATCAAGAGTTGGTGGAATATCTCTTGCAAATTCAAGTTTAATTGAGTTGTTGCTTGGTGCATAACTCTCGAGAATATCATTCACAGCATTACCATCAAGACTTCCAATCTTTTCGATGAAATTATTTTTGACCGTCAACATTTCCTCATCAGACAATTTTTCGCCAGAGTAGATTATTCCATTCGGCGTTTCAGCAATGATATATCTTCTCAGTTCAACCATGGTTTCACGTGCCGTCTCAAGCAACTTTGTCATTAAAAGTGATTGTGGCATATGAGAAAAGCTCAGAATACTCGCTTTCTCGTCGAATTTATTCAATAATTTATTCAGTTCAAGAAATATATCGTTAGAAGTATGTGCCTTGATTCCTCCAGTCTGATCTGCAAGTTTTGAAAAATCACTGATAGTGGATAATAGGGTTTTTTCCTTAATGGTGGTTAACACGTTAGCCATTTCCATTGTCCTGTTTTCAGTTCTAAGAATAAGATATGACAGATCACCCCACCAGCTCCGAGCATCGCCCAAATTGTGCAAGTAATATGAACAGATTTTGATAATCTCCTGTTTGTGCCTCTCGAGGACCTTATCAAGAGCCATTGCTCCATCATATCCTTCACCAAACAGCTTATCGACGTCATGAAGAGCGACACTGGCAAAAAACAATCTGACGAACTCTTCGGTTTTTTTTCTATTCACACTGTCTGATGAAATCTTGCTGATCTTATTCTCCATCACTCTTCCTGCGATAGCCATACCATTAATAACATGCGAAAAATAGGTTGTATCTGACCACTCTCTCAGGCCTTGGATTGACCCCCCTTTTGCAGGCGACATAGAGTTATTTTTGAGAATATAGGTTAGAATCCCTTCGTCCATTGTTGAGCTTCCTTGCCTATTAACGTAGAAAAGGTCATCAAAGGCGTCGTTGAACAATGCAGTTTGAAAAAGTTTTGAAATTAAAAGAGAATTATAAGTCATAGTCTACACCACTCTTTTGTTCTTCAATGAAACCAAAGCCTATCTGTGTTTTGGCTCCTATGCCTGTATTTTGTATAAAATCTAAAAGATCGTAGTCAGCTGAGATTGTAAAGGAAATCATTGAACTCGGGATACCTGTGCCTTTCAGGTTGGATAGTTTTGACTTCGAGTTCGTTATACGCATGAATTGTATTTTAGGTAATGTTCCCTTAACCTTTGCATATTTTGAAATGATGTTGGCCTGAAGAACGGATGAAAAAATGTCATCCTTTGATGTTACATATTTCCCTTGATGTTTAAGTACAATAGGGCTGCGGGAAATCATGTTAATTATACCAGATGAAATACGGGTCGTTTCCAATGTGATTGAGTGAATCAGTAAAATGTTGCTTCCAAGGATTATATGCCCCTGCAATTCAAGACCATGTTTTATTTTATCAAGAATTTCAGCTTCCAAACTTGATATCAAAAATATAAATCTATCTGCTATTATGCCTGTTTTTGAGAATTCCCTCTTTCCGCCTGGAAGCAGTTGGCTCATGCAATATCTAGGGAAATGTGGGTTGTTATGGATGTCTGATGCTAGACCTGGATTAGTATTCCTAAGTGCACTCAAAATAGAGGAATACAAGAAATATGAATGATCATATGGGACTTCTGATTCAGAATCAAGATTGACTAAGAGTCTCACAACTAGTAATAACATGAGAGTTATATAAATATTGCGACGGTGTATACTTTGCATATGAATTGCAACAATGCAAAGATTAATAATAATTTGTGCAATTAAAAGAAGATGGCATATGCGATAAGTATCTCTGGCTTTAAGCATGAACTGATTACTACACCATTTCTCGCGATTCCGATCAGACTGGATTTTTTTGTGTTACTGGCAACAAATCACCAGACATCTCTGGAGACTTCTAGAAAAGTGACTGAATTCCTTAATTTTGCAAACGTCGAAACAGTTGTAAAGGAAGTAAAAGATATTTACAATTTTTATGAGGTATACATAGTTCTAGAAACCATCAGGAGTGAGTACGGGTTACCAATTTGGGTCAACGTTACATCAGGGCCGGGAATAGCAATAGCAGCAATGACGTTCTTCGCCATAAATAATAAGGTGCCTGTTGTATCATACAAGAGCGAAAATAGCTCGACGTCTATTGTTGAAGTTCACGATTCTAAAAAAATATTCACGTATAAGGAGCGTGGAATTAGAATACTCGAAGCGTTAAAAAATGGACAAAAGTCACTGCAAGAGCTTGCTGACGAACTTGGAGTCTCGAAATCTACCGTTTCTAGAAAGGTGTCTAATTTAAAGAAAGTATCATTTGTCAATACTATACGTCAAAAGCGAACAATGATCGTTTCTTTGTCAAATGCTGGTTCCAATATGATGCAAACACAAAGGAAAAAATACCCGTAAATGTTTCGATATTCCTAGTACAATTTCTCAACTTTATCCAACCGATTATAATGCGAATCTTGAAAGGAACATTTTGGAGAGATTCGAAAGTTGAGATCATTTTTCAATAGCTCAATTGCAAAGAAGTAAAGAGACTTTCCCTTAATAGAAACTAACTCGTCAAATGAGCTAATTTTCTTGAGTTACGGCTGATAAAGCAATTCTCGGTGATCATTCACATCACCGAGTCATGCTTCATACTTGAATATATTTTGATCGAGCCTGAGAGACGCAATTGCTAAAACTTGCTATACGCACTTTGAAGTCAGTCAACAGAGAGAAAGTACTCCTCTATCTCAAATTTGTCGATGACAGAACTAAAGATTATTTATTAGGTGAAATTTGAACAGATTGGTTGCTAGCAGAGTAATGCACAGATAGTTATATTTAGAGAGTGTTCGAATGGTATTACTGCTCTTTAGGTATATATAATCTCTTTATGAATTATTTTATATAATAAACTGTGTATTTAATTATTTTATACCCTATTAGTGGCTGTTGAACGGAATTCCGGAACATTGTCTGAAACTGAATGGAAACGCAAAGATGGCATGGAACTGCTAAGGTCGGGCATGAAAGTCAGGGAAAGGAGGGATAAGATATCCATATCCTCTGCAGTCACTGAGGATGGCGATCT
>JAJZXP010000264.1 GCA_021806345.1 Thermoplasmata archaeon
TGCTTATGCGTGTTTGCGAAAAGGCAGAGAAGGGATAATCCGCCCCGGTCTTTAGGATATGTTCATAAATGAGGTGGTATTAGGAATGTAACAACGGAAGGCTGACCTGAGAATTTACATGCGTGAGAATTTACATGCGTGTGTGTGAATGTTTTCACATCATTTGTATTGCCATGGAATACCTCTATGGATATGGGCCATCCATCATCATCGGTGAGGAGACCGATTACTATTTGCATCTTTCCCTTCTTTTTGTCACGGTTGTATCCGAAATCACCGTATTCATTCTTCATACCCTCAAGGTATGATGAAGTGACATCATACAGGTATAGAACAGGTTTCTTTTCTCCATATCTTGAATTGAATAATCTCTTTTCAATTATTCTCTGATGTGATTCAATCCAGTCCATTGCACGATACAGAACATCCTCATTGAAATCAGGCAGGTTGAGAATGCTCACAGCAGCATGTCTCTGTGCCAGTCTCACATTGGCCATTCTTGATCCGGGTTCTATAAGTCTGGCAAGGATCATCCACAGAGACAGTTTGGCCATATCACTGTTGCCAAGTGCCTTAACTATGCTCAGATCCTGTGCAACCCTGTTCAGTGTATATACCGAACCTATGGATAATCCCTGTTTTGAAACTATCTCATTCTTATCCGTGAGTATGTCTGATATATTCCCTTTGTATTTCAGTGCAAGTTTTATTGCCTGTATCTCCTCGGGAGAACATTTCGATATGTTGGCAATGGTTCTGTGCTTAACCTTTCCATTCTCTAGATGTGAATCTCTGATAAGGTAACGTGTGTATACCTTATCGCCAACCTTCTTTGTTATCGTATCGACATACACAGTATGGATATGAGATTATAGTTTATACATGTTTCGTAGTATCGTGGGTATTTATCATATATTATATTACAAAACTCCTTCAGTTAAATACGGGATAATATGATAAATTATGTGGTTAAATTCTGTGGAAGATTCGTTACAGCAAGGATCTAAAATCACAGGAGACGTTTATCTAAGGACCCTTGGCCTTTATTGTAAGTCTAACAATAAACCCCCTGAACAAATAGTAGAAGACGCAGAAAAGGGAACTTTAAAGCGGGATTTCATGGACTTCGTGCTAAGAATGGGAGATCAGAATAAGGCGGGATCCTACATAATAAGATTTAAAAAAGTGTTAACTTCCTGGGTAGCATTCAACGATAGGGATGCCAATCTTAAGAGTGTTAAGGTCCAGGGTGCAAATATATCCCCTACACTGGTTAATGAAAGGCCGCCATTGAAGTATGAGATAGATGCCATTCTAAGAGCTGCAACCATAAGAGGAAGGGCTGTTATATCTCTTCTCGCATTTTCCGGACTAAGGCCTGAAACTTTAGGCAATTACGATGGGTCAGATGCATTGAAGATCAAGGATATTGAAGGTTTGATGATTACCAAGGATGGCGTTGAGTTCAAAGAGTTTCCTGCCCTCCTTAAGGTAAGGCAATCAAAAGTGCAGCTGTCAAAAAAAGGGCATAGCTATTTCACATTCATACCGGAGCAATCAGGGAAATATATCAAGGACTACTTAGATTCGAGACTGAGATCGGGGGAACAACTTAACGAAGAATCGCCAATAATCAGGAGCGATTCGAGAGGATCAAACACGAAAAATAAAGAAATTATCAGCACAGCTTTTATTCTTAGGGATGTTAGATATGCCATAAGGAAAGCGGGTTTAAACTTTAGGCCTTATGCCTTAAGGGTTTATTGGGCCAGTTCTATGGATGTAGCCGAGGCTAAGGGCATAGTATCACACAACTGGAGAGAGTTCTGGATGGGACATACTGGAGATATATCGGCAAGATATTCGACAAATAAGGTGCTTCCGGAAGATACCATCAATGCAATGAGAGAGGTATATCATAAATGCGAGCCTCATCTGGTTACTGAACTAATGAATATAAACCAGGAAGATGCAAGGAAGATATTCAGGATAGAACTGTTATCTTCCATAGTTGGCCTAAACCAAGAAGAAATAGACAGGATTGACCCAATGAACATGAGTGACGAGGACTTTAGGAATATTGTGAAAAAGAGCTTTATTGGAGCTATCACAGGAAATGGCACAAGGCAGAAGATAGTATCTGAAAGAGAAGTGGAAGAATACATGGAAAAAGGCTTTGAAGTTTTTACAACCTTGCCATCTGGCAAGATAGTTATGAAAATTCCTGTTTGATTTTTGTTACTAATCAGAAAAAAATTCGATTGATAATTTCTGGCCAGATTGGATCATCATGTTCCTTGGAACAGGTAAAGGCATAACATGACAATATTTCAGTCTTTAAATATGTTTCTTTCTAATAGGATCAGAGATCTCTTACTGGCCAATGGAGATGGTATATAAACAAACATAGAGATCTTAATTCATAACATGACAAAATGTCAATTTTGACATGTTTAATCGAAATAAACCAGAACTTTCAGTTATTCGAACATCCCAGGATACCATGGTATGTTTATCTCCCATCTAATACCTGAAATCTCAACCCTGAGGTATTTCTCATCTCATTGGGTGACTAATTACTCTCCGAAGATCATTCGTAGCCCTTAATCAGTTTATAAATTTGACAGGAATAAAAATAAAACAGCACAAGGGTTATAACGCATACACAAATCTGGTGATATGGAGCCGGGCCCCCAACTCAAAATCGGGAAACGAAAGCAGCAGGGACGGGGGTATACCGGGAAAAAATACCAGGCATGTCCAAATTGTTCAGAATATTACCTGAGGGGCATGTATGTACTTGACAGGAATGGACAAAAGAGCAAATGGATCAAGATCGGGCTTTATTGTGAGGGATGTGGGATGTCATGGACATACCGGATGAAAGAGAACTTTATCAAGAGGGCCTTGATTATGATATCTAATTTGGTTGCTTGATCGTTGAATCAGATTACCCCTATACCTAGAAGAATCAAACTGATACCGAACATCAGTCCAACGAAATACAACGCTTCTACTATATCAAATCTTTTTTTCTCGCTGTACATAATACATCATTAACTTTTATATATTAAGGTTATTGCATTTCCTTACAGTTTCCCTGAGATCTCAGTGATCAGCCATCTTGCATTGTTCATCACCCGATCAAGGTTCTCCTTTCCAAGCCCCTTTCCTGAGGGTTTCCCAGTGGTGCTTGGATATAACGGGTTCGGGGTGTCGGAGGAGGAGTTGTTTTGCCGCTACCTTTCTTTGACACATTAAAGCATGTGTGAACTTTTATTAAACTTTACCTGATGATCAGAGCATATGCCAACATCGTAGCTCCTATGATCATGAGGCTGTATCCTATTGCTAAGTTAAAACGAGATTTGCTTTTTGTCTGATACATATAAAATATAAATGATATGAGACTTAATTAATTTTCCGCCTCGTGTAATACCACTGCAGATCCCCCACTAAATAGAGCTGTGCCCAACCATACCAAAGCTGCGGAGATTCGTGCAAGGTCAAGAAAATCTATAATTCCGCTGCCTGCAGGTATTGAGAATACTTCAAATGATGCAAGTAAGGATAGTAATGATATACCTCCAAGGACATGCTTCAATTTGATGTGGAATGACCTATCTGCTCTTAATTGGTTAATATTACGCAAACAAACTTGTGAGAACCGGGAACCGTTCTTTTCTGAAATTGCAACCCTCTCACTCCACATCCAGTTCTACATCCATTTCATTGTGGTATTGTATTAACCAGTGGAATACCATTCCCTCGCTGGTATACCGCTGCCTGCAGGTATAGAAAATACCTCAAATGCTGCAAGGAGGGTCAATAGCTAATGCCGATATATGACACACCCTCTCACATAGATCAATTGAGGCATAATGAAAATGAAACGTCTCAGTCTCATGCACTGAGAGAACTCCTCAGATGACCATCTAAAGCATGATATCCACACTGAACGCGAGATATACAAGTTCCATATTGTAAAACTTCATGTGATGGCGGCGGCTTTCCTATTATTATATACGCATGATTCAGCTTAACGGATCTCAGTTGAAAACAAAAACATGGCCATTCCATTATCTTAAAAGGTCAGGCCATTTTATGAAGATCCCTTTTTGAACTTCCTCAATCTATCCTTTACAGCTGCTTTATCGTCCTCAGGAAGCGATTCCCATCTTTCCCTTGCCGCCTTAATCCTCTTAAACTCAGCCTCGAGATATCCCTGGAATGGCAGCGCGTCTTTGAGATCTTCAGGCATGGATAACCAGTATTTATGCCTCGTAGCCTTAGGCATAGTGCATTTTGGATCTCCATCTGCTTCAGTCCTTGAATTAACACAGGGGTCCAATGGGCATTTAGGTGCAGAGCATGACTCAAACCTTGAGCAGAATTTCATGGATCTCATTGTTAAGGTGTCCAATGTATGGATGTTATAGCCTGCTTTTGGTTGTTTTATCCCTACTGTCAGAATTGATTGGTTATCGGTAATGATATTATACCTTACCTTGTCATTCAATCCTGAGAACTCGGATAATGAGGGTTGTTTTCTTTTCATTCTTAATCACTGTGCCATTTTTGTTACTTCAGTAACAGACTTCATCTAAAGATCTCCATGTTTCATCGCTAATCGTCGTGCCTCGCCCTCTCTTTCAGCAATCGAGGGATCCACTCTTAGATCTCTGCCGCATCTGTTACAGTAGTTAGCATCGGGAAGGTTGTATAGGCCGCATCCTGCACATATGCCCTTTAATGCAGCATCCCGATCCTTTCTAACTTGCTCGAATGACATTGCATAGGTTATGTGAAAGCACATATAGGAATTGCAAAGAACACAGTAAAGCAGCTTTACATCTGGATCCAGGATTATGGATCCTGTTTTTCCTGTATTGCTTTCACGCAATGAGCAAATCACTATTTTCTTTTGTTCTTCGTTTTTTATTTCTACAGTCTTCATGATTTTTTCCTCCTTATTTCTCCTCGAATCCCAGGAAAAGAGCGTCTTCTCTCATGTTGACCATGAGCAGGGAGCAATTCCTGATTTCAAACTCATGAAGTACCAGGCGGAATAATGACCCCGAAAATAGGGACTTGTTGAGGTCCTCTTTTTTGTATTCTACTATCAGCACATCCCTTCTACCCTTCCTTACTCCCATGCCACAATTAAAGACACGGGCCAATTCTTCAACCGCTTTTTGCAAGCTTTCCATATTTTTTTCATTCATTTTCGTTCACTTCCTCCTTGAGGCTTAAGGCTGCCTCCCAGCCGTCCTGTAAAAATTTATGGACTGTGTTCATAATATATCCACCCTCCTTGCAGCTCCCTTTTTCTCGAGTATCCTTACCCATTCAGGCGGAACTGCTGCTAAGTCGCCCTTATGGAAATACAGATCCTTGTCGTAGTAGGCTGCTCGGAAGTCTTCCTTAAAGACCATATACTCTGTTGCATCTCTTTCAAAGATCTTCGTTCCCCGATTTTCATTCAGATCCCCATGGCCATCAGGTCGGTTGACAATGTTTGACTCCTGACTAAGTGGCCTGTCAAAAAACAATGTTCCAAAATCACCTTTGTTAGCCGGAATAAAGCCGATTGCTGACATTTTCTCCGTAATTCTCTTAAGATCTTCCTGGCTGTTAGGTTTGGATACAGCAATCTTGAATCTCTTGCCGTCTGAGCTTGGACCAGAATCTCCAAGGTTAACTTTTATTCCTTCCCTTAAAAGGCCATCGATGAGAGACTGCCCCTCTTCCTCCAATATTGGTGACAATCTGCTCTGGATGGTAGGTTTTACTGATTGGGTAAGCACATTGCTATAAATTTTTGAATCTGGCGATTCGTTTTTTTCGTACAAGTTGGTCACGCTTTTTGTTTCAGGAGGAGCCTTATTTTCAGGGCTTCCTGTCAATTCTAAGGGCGTGACCAACTTGTGTACTGTAATCTTTTTATTATTTTGTTCATGTTCTTCCTCGTAACGCGAAGGGTCATGGGACGGAAGTTGGTCACGGATTATCTTATGGTCAGAAACCAATATTTTCAGGGTTTCAGAAGTATTATATGCGTGCCCAACTTGATTAGAGTTTTTTGGATCTGCTTTTATGTCATCGTCATACAGTTGGCATTTAGTAAAGTAATAAACCCGTTTCCCACGTGGTCCGATTCTTTTTTTCGGATATGTTTTTCCAAATTTCTTTACGAAAGTCTGCCGTGCAATAGTTGGGATGCCCTTACTCTTGCACCATTCCAGGAATCTTCCATAAGCCTCCTCAACCGGAACTGAGTCTTCCTCATCATATTCTGTCTGCTCCTCTATGAAGTTCTCCACTGGATCCGCAAGCTTGTCTATTAGCAGAGCGGTTTCTTCATCCGATAACTGCCCTTGAAATACGAAATCACGGTCCTTGAGCTTAAACAAAATCTGCATTAGCAATGTGGCTATTCTGTCCCTTTCGCTTTCCAGTATCTTGCTGTCAAGATCTGTGATAACATTCTTTGGCCTTTCATCTCTTGTTACAACTATAAGCATCCTTGCGATTGCTGGCGGGCTGTCTATTGGGATAAAAGGAAGATTCCCTAAGAATATGCCCTTTGCCTTGCTAACGTAATCGTGGGCTTCATGGCCTTTTGGCTCTATACTCAAAACGTCCTTTCCAAAAAGATTGCAAAACGCAGACCATTCAAGGACGGTTCCCCTTTTGAACTTTCTTTTTGCTTCACTGTCAATGAGAACATTATTTCCCTCAATTCCAGTGAACTGGAACCTTTCAGAAGTGAGCAATCTGGCGAGTGATATTGAGCCGGTACCCTTAGGAATTAATCCCTTGAGTACCCTTACGCTTGTGCCTTTACCTATTCTTTCCCTTCCTAAAATAAAAAGCGTTTTATGTACAGGAAGGTCGGGATAAAAGGCATATCCAAAATAGGAAAGGACCTTAGGAATATCTTGATTATAAAAGGCGGTGCCCAGCATGTATGAGAACATTGGCACGTCCTTTAGTGTTACATACTGATCCAGGAGATTTGCATTAACCTGGTACGTAAAAAAGAGACCCGGGTTAAAGGGCTCGAGCTTTCTTGTGCTTATATTTAAGAGCCCGTTAAGAAATGGAATATGACTCCCGGGGTTCATTTCGTCATGAGTCTGAGTTGTACGCCTGATCATTGACAATACTTCATTTATTTCATTTGCGGAAGGGCCTCTGTGAAGAGCATGTTTTAATTTTGCCTTAAGATCATCATCCTTAGAAATTAAAAGCATATCTTCCCACTGTTTGATATACTCCCTGTGGGCCTCTGTTTTTATAATCTCCTCAGCACGTTCATAGATTTGTCCATTAAAATAATAGATAGGCTCTTTGTCTGTGCCTATTTCAGGAATTGTCCGAAAATGAAATTTCTTACTGAGCTCTTCCACAATATGAATAGGTCCAGGAAAGTATGTCTCATTGTTTTTGTCTTTTCCATTTCCTTGTGAAAGTGCTTGCCTGACTTTCTTTGCCTTATCCTTGACATCTTGGTTAGTCATTTTCGATCTCCTCCATTATTTTCTCAAGCGTGCTGAATCCCCAGATGCTTCCGTTTCTGTGGAATGCGTATTTTGCTCCTGGTATGTGGTCATATCCTTTTCCGGTCAATCTGCACAGCTCGGAAATTACATAAGTAGCATCTTCCTCAGTGCCTCCTGCTCTTGCTATGGAACCAGCTATTGCCATCATGAGCCTGTTTCTTTTACCATCTCCTTTTTTCCAGTCATAAGTTAATAATTCCACAAGTGCCTCCCTGTTAATCTTGTTCTTTCCAGTAGGTGTTTGCTTAAAAGAAACGTTATTTGCTTTGAACTTCGGTATCCAATTAAGGATGACTTCAGGTATGAACCTTATCTCATTAAGGTTCAGAAATTCGTATCTGCCATACTGCCCGGGAGAATTGGGAAGAATAACGTACCCTCCAAATCCTTTAATGTCGAGGCCTTCCCTGGCATGTGTGTGATTGAATGATCTCATTCCAGGAGGCATTCTGTAATAGAAATGACGGCCTCCTGACTGTGTTTTAACGGTTAAAGTGTCTAAAACATCATTTCCAAGAGCCAGTGAAAGTAAGACATCGTTAAGCGATTTAAGGCCAATAACGTTAGGCCTCCCATCAATTAGAATTGGCCTTTTATTCGAATCCTTTTGAACATCGCAATCCATAACTATTATGTCATGCGGAATTGCGAAACCTATTGCAGCATCAGGATATTTGACCCAGGCTCGTGCAATTTCCTTCATATCCAATGCAGCATCCTTATGACCATGAGTAAAGCCTAAGGATTGATCCACTATTGGAGTCTTATCCCTACGGCAAGGAAAAACGGGGAAACCCATCCTTGCAAATTCAATGGCTAATGCCTGAATTGTGGGATTTTTAACTGAACGAAGAAAACTAACTAATCCCTCACAGCTATATGCATTGCGATATTCCCTCTCTGTTTTAGAAAGGTTATTATGTATGTTTTGTTTATATGAATTGCTTTTATATTTGAGGGGGTTCTCATCCCCCTTAATTTCTCCATTTCTCATCTCATTTTGTCCTCCTCTTTAAATTCTTAGCGCCTTCTTCCGGCCATTAAGATCGATTCCCAGGTCGATATCTTCCCTACCAGCTCCTCGGGTGGGATTTCGTCCGGTTCATTTTTCAACACTTCAGCTATTGGCTCGTTGGGAAACTTCGCAATTATCCTGCTCTTAAACGCTCTGATATTGACCACGATCAATCCCTCGCCAGCTTATTCATCGCCTTCAGAACCAGGTACCTGGACAATGGAAGTCCGCAATCCCTCGCCTTTTTTCTTAAAATTTCTAATTCTTCCGGAGAAGCGGTGACAGAGATCCGAATCAGTTCAGACTTTAACATGCATTATCAACATACATATGTCATATTAAAATGTTTTCTCATATGTCACCGGGATACTTATTATACATACGTTGTATTCATGTGCGTTAGCATGGTTAAGAAAATATCACTATATTTTGACCCCTATGCGTGGGACACATTGCATAGGTTAGTCTCACTACTGTTAGTGTCCGGAAAACCCTTGAACAGTCTTCCCACTATGAATGATGTAATTGAGGGAGCGGTTTCTTATACAGCAAAAAAGATTGAAAAGGATTTGAAGCAGTACAATTTTTTTCTTCATTATACTCAAGGACTTTCAATAAGGAATCCTAACTTGTCTAAGCCTATAATGAAGAACAAGGACAAGGGCAGAATGGCATTTAGAATGAGTGAAAATGTAAAGTTATCTATAGATAGAATAAGAAATGTGAAATCATCTGAATATTCTGAAGACACGAATAGAGACTTGCTCAAAGGTATTTCTGACGCAATACTCATAAGGTCCTGTATATATTATTTATTGGAGAGTCCTTTTCTATTGGATTTTCTTCTGATAATGTATCTGTCAACTCTGTTTGATGTGCCAGTCCCCTCCATTAATTTTCTAAGTAAGTCGATAGAGGAGGAAGTATCCTACATGACTGATGAGGCCAAAGAAAAACTAAGAATGATTCTATGGGATGAGCCAATCATTCTATCTTTGACAAATCCAAACGGCATAGTAGATCCAAAGAATGATCTAACAACAGAATATCTAAGAAACAACGCAATAATGGATTTGGAAACTATAAAAAAACAGGGTTCTAGGCCAGATCCAGCATATCAAAGCAGAGCTTTTGATTTCAATTACCTAACAGCTGCAGTAGGATGGCTAATCTTAAGCTACTTCGATATAAGTGAAGTTACTATCCATGAATTGGTCACTAATTTTTTAGACACATTTAGGAAATCTATTAAGGAAGATAAAGAAGAACACACACTTACCTACGTGATTGCAATCGGATCCTTTTTCACCGCATTAGAACATGCAATAAAGATGAGCATTCTTATTAACGACATGGCCCTGTCCAAAAAGGCAAACAAAATTGACAAAACTAAGCCAAATTAGTTTTCATTACTACAAGAACCCATAGAAGTTTGAGAATAAATGGGCCGTTTTTGATCATTTCTTTAAATATATGATACTGTAAAAAACCAATGTTTCAACGGGTCTGGAGGGGTTCGAACCCCCGGCCTATGGATTAAGAGTCCATCGCTCTACCTGGCTAAGCTACAGACCCCGTATGAGGGGAATGCCATCAACGTTTTAAATATTTTTATTTTCACCGTATTTCTCCCTTTCAAACCATGAATGA
>JAJZXP010000412.1 GCA_021806345.1 Thermoplasmata archaeon
TTTTCCATTTTCATTTTAAAGAACCTCTCTTATTTCGCTTTCTTTGCTCATTTTTTCCCTTATGGCTTCTTTCACATACTCAGTAATAGTAGTATACCCACCTTCACCGTCTCTTATTCTTTTCTCAACCTGGTTTACAAGAGACTCAGGAAGACTCAATGTTCTGTAGTTCACGCTGTTGCCTCCTTTTGAAGCCATATGTTACTTGTAACACAACAGTCATTAATAAAAGTTATGTTACTGATAACATATCCATAACACATATTGTTTATATTATACTTAACACATAATGGATTAGTGTCAAAATACAGAACTTTGAGCATCCCTGAAGAATTATATGATGAAGTCGAAGAATATATAAGGAAACATCCAGAGAAAGGATACACCGGAGTAACTGAGTTCTTCAAGGAAGCATTACGGGATAAATTATTCGAGAATGTGGATCCTGTTAAAAGAAAGAAACCCTGACCAAAATCAATCTCGCTCATTTCTTCCATGGTCATCCTATACCACCTCTTTTCTCGCCATATGCTCTTCAATGAGTTTTTCTACTACGTCTGGATAAGTATCAAGATACAATTCATGCCCAATTCTACGCAGTTTTTCGTGGGCGCTCTTTGACACTTTTATTGTAACAAACTCATTTGCGTATTTCATATTACAATGTGTAAAACGTAGAAGTATATAATACCTTTTACACAGTGTAGAAGATAACAATACATGTTATAATAAGGAATATAATGTTAAATGTTTTATATTGCTTAGTCAAAATACCACATTACCTGAAAAGGCACAACGAATCCTGCTGAAGCTCTATAGCGAGAACAAGGAGGTAGTTAAGACCTCTCTCCTTAAGGTGGTTCCTAACTCATATTCTCTTAGTAATTATCTGAAATTGTTAGAGAAAGAGGGTGACATAAAGATCAGGGAAGAAAAAGTCATTCGCAAGACTTATTACATATCATTGACAGAAAAGGGTGTCTCTGTTGCCGAACAGATAAGGAGGATCAGTGATGTCGGGAACAAGAGAGGAATGGAGCTGTCTGACGCTTTTAAGTTGATCATTTACCTTCATAATGATGGCCCAAAGGATGTTGGGAGTCTAAAAAAGGAGTTCCCGGGTCTTTTTGGATTTGTTGAGGAGATGAGATCCTCAGGAATTATTACTTCTAAAGTTGACAACTCAAGATATCCGCCAGAAAGTTTAATAGAACTCACAGAGAAAGGAAAGGAGGTAGCTGAGAAATTGAAAGAGATTGAGGAGATTCTAAGAGAGTGAAAACGTGAAAAACAAAGGAATTAGCCATAATTTGAAAGGAAGCCGTAAGACATATGTAACTTCAAGAGTGATCAGGGATAGTTTTTTTGACATAATACGGAAATCGGCAGAAATGACAGAGATTAAAATGAATGATGTGAATCAGTACTATGACGAGAAATACCAAGTGAAACCAGGGTTGGAGAAGGAAAATGAAGCAACCTACAAAGCGGTACTATACCGTGAACTAACAGAGAGTATAGATTATAGAATGATAACGATGGAGAGTTCAGCTTTTTCCAAGAAAGAAGGTGTTAAAAGGAAAAAATATGATATTTGGATAGCAAAAGATGATATCGACTATATACTCGAAGTAAAACGGTTTGGCGTTGATTTAGACAATGGTGATTTGTTAGATGTGAATAATGATAAGGGAATCTACGGTGACTTATTGAAGATGGATGATCTCATAAAGAACAACCCGCAAACCTACGGCATTGCGATAGGATTCTTTGAAGGAGTCGACTCTATAACTTTAGATCACATTGAATCGGAAATAAAAAATAAAATCAGGAAGCTATTGAACGAAGAACCCAATCTAAAACTTTTAATTTGTGCGAATGGAAAATGCAAATATGTTGGAGAATGAGGAAATTTTGAAGGGGTGAAATGAAATGGTTAGAATAGATAGTGAAAAAGATGTGTTAAGCTTACAGGCAATACAAAGCAATACTCCTGAGCTTGAAATGTTAACCAGAAGTTTAATTAAACTTAGACAAAGAATGAAACTTTCAAATGATGATAAAGCAAAGTTGTTAAATTTATCAATTAAAGTTGAAAGAAGGGACAAGGAGGAAAGAAACTCTAATGTAAATAAAAATAGTTTAAATGGTAGACTTCGAGAAATTGCGGATTTATTATCATTTAACAAGTTTTTAACTTACCAAATAAAAACTTGGGAATTCATATTAGACCGTGTGGACGAAAGAGTGCATAAGGATATAATAGTTGCAGCACCCACAGCTTTTGGCAAAACAGAATCTGCCATACCACCGCTTGTAAAGTGTGCTTTAGACTGTGATGGGTTGATACTGATTCTATCTCCTAGGATTGCTTTAATTCACGATCAAATAAAAAGAATAGGTGATTACAATCTACCCAATAATAAGTTAAAACTTGGATTACAGATGACGGGTATCCAACCAAAATTGGAATGGACAATCTATGGTGCTACGCAACGGAACCAAACATTAAATGGCCAGAAAATACATAGAGACATTGATTTCAAAACTCATTTTAAGTATACTTTTGAAACGGATCTAATGAAGGTTTCCTACGTAAATCCAAATCTTGACGAGGCTGAACTTCTTCTATTTAGTTGCAGTTGTGGTGGACTGATAAAATCTAACCTTCACATCAAGCCATCCGTGTATACAGGGGGACCCCGGGGATCTGGAACGCAGTTTCTTAGTTCCAGTCCATGGAAATGCACAAATTGTGGAAAAGAGATCGAATTATCTCTCTCTAGAGAAGACCACAGCATCGTTAAACCAAATATACTTTTTACGACATTAAATTCTATAGAATCAATACTCGCAGATCCGGAGTCAAGGGATGACGTCCGAAATAGGTTGTTTGCGGTAATTCTTGACGAAGTACACACATATAATTCTACGCTGGGAAGTCACGCAAGCTCAGTAATTGGAAAATTGAAAGAATTAAAGAAGGATCATAGCATAATTTTTGTAGGATTAAGCGCCACAATAGATTCTCCAGAAAGTTTCGGCGAGAAGTTATTTGGAAATGCTGTCGAGGTGTTTAAACCCGATCCAGTTCAGGATATAAATAGGGTTTCTGATGGGGAATCATACTTTTTCATGAAAGCATCCGATGTGGAAAAGAATGAGTTTGTTTCGTACAGTCTCAAGTCTGCAAGTTTTATACAATTTATACTATTATCTCAATCTTCGTTTGTACGGAACGGAGAGCGGGTTCTTGCATTTATGGATTCTAAAGATGCAGTATCTCTTCTCTCCGAACAAACTAAGGACGCTTACAACCATAAACACTTACACGAATTTCGCCTTGATGGTTTGATAAATCATCGGAATAATTTTATATTTCATTCTTGCCTAGGGTTTCAACCGGGATGCGAAAGAAATTGCACTGTCTTTAAAGAAGGAGAGTGTTGGGCAAAATTAAGAGATCTTAGACAAGTCACGACTCCCCGTACTATAAACCCCCTTAAAGTTACAGCTGAAAGTTTGGACATTGATCTACTCTCAACTGCTAATCTGATTTTTTCAACTTCCGAACTAGAGTTAGGTATGGATCTTCCAGGGATTAATCATCTTATTCAATATGGGGCTACATATTCCATTTTTAATTATATTCAACGTAGGGGCAGAGCAGGAAGAAGGCTCGGCGAACTCCCCAATTTTTATTTCATTCTAGGGGACAAGTCAAACGATTATCTATACTATTCCCTTGGTTCTGATTTAATAAGTAGAACATATATGCTCCCATTGGAACCAAACAATACGATGATTAATAAATTACATTGGTACCTTGATGATATTTACGGCAAAGCAGAAAGTAAATATATTTCACTAATGAGTGGCAGGCAAAATAACAACAATTATGTATTTAAATTCAGGAGTACATGGGAAGTGCTCAAGTCGGAGGCAAAATCCCCATTTTTAAATTTTCTTGAGCAGGAATTGCAGTTAAATTTAGCCTCTTTGAGCACAATGACTGATTATTCTAGCTATAATCAATTCAAATCAAACAACAAAAAACTGGTTGATGTTGCGATTCAAGATTACAGAAATAGAATTAATAATTTGCTTCTCGACGGTTTAACCCCTATACAGTATATTGAGCGTGAGAGGGTACTTATTTCAGCAGAAATTGACAGTTCTTCATTAACTTCCAATGAAAAGGAAACTATCCTTAAAGAATTGGAGGAAAAATTCTCAGCAGTTATATCAGATTTAGAACTTGTTGGCCAAAATAACCCCAATCAAAGAACACATCAGGTTGATTTATTGAATTTCCTCAATAGATTAAGCATCATGTATCTAGGAACGAATATTTCTAAAATCTCGGGCCAAACGTATTCTAAGATTAACAACTTCGCTAACAGTCAGAACTTGTCTCAGGCTCAAGACAGTGTAAGAGAGCTTTTTATGAAAATTCGCTCACTTTTTGAATTATCTGTGTGTGTTTCAAGAACCTTAAATTCAGAAGTAATTAAATATTTTTTAAGATCGCAATACTTCTATATGCTTGCAAACCAGATAAATACTATTTCATCAGTAGCATCTGTTGATTTAATTTTTCCTCCTGAAAGCCTTTTCACATCCTCAAATGCACAATTTATACTTTATGTGAATTCTCAAAGTGATGATGATAAGAGTTGCGATATCAATGATGCGATATACAAATATTTTCCATTCAGACTAAACGAATCAGGTGACGAATACAAGAATGTTGCCTTACCTGATGTTAGAACAGAGGGAAATCATAAAGTGTTCGATGTACCTAGTGTAATGGATGGTATAAACTTCACCCATGAAAATGGAAGCGTACTTTTCCCAAGGTCTCTCAGAGTTGACCGAATAAGGCTTTTAGACTCAACTAACAATATAGTTGAATTTTGCTTCAATTGCATAAAATTTTATTCTAATAGCACTGGATATTGTCCAATTTGTCATAAAAAACTGAAACCTGTGAGACCTTACTCTACCCCCATTGTAGACGTTTCTATTGATTTTGGTACAGATATTATGTCACCACTTCCCAATGTTGAATTCTCCAAAAACTCTCTTGTAACTGTTTTATTAACAGGAGTAGATCTCGATATTCAGAATTGCTATTACGATAACGATTTCGATGCATATATGCCTGGAAAAGGCTCTACAAGATTCCCCCTTTCAGCAAATAGGCCTTATGGTTACTCTACAAATGCACATTCGATAAGACTGACCATAGATTCTGATAAAATTTTGAATTTGTTGAATCAATACCAAAGTCAGAATCCTGAAAGAGGCTGGTTTGGTTCCTCCGATGTCCTTCACACTATCGCCCACCTGTGGGTTAAAACAATCTCTGCCACAACAGGAATTTCTCCAGATGAATTTGTTTACAAGGTAGAAGCAGCCGCATCAATGATAGTTATTAGTGAAAAACAAGAGGGGGGTGCAGGGTATTTATTATCATTTGTTGATTACCTAAATTTTGCTACGAAGCGGGTGCTATCCGATATGGGACAAATAGTCAATTGCGAAGAGAATAGAAAAAATTATTCTTCCCAGTTGAGGCAAACCATCTACAAGGAGCTTGATTCGATCTATAGACCGGGAGTCTCACTCTCGTCTAGAAGTACATTAGTAGATATGATTTCAAATCAGCTTCAGGTGCCTCGAGGGGAAGTTGTAGAGAACTACCCTACATGCTTCGATGGCTGTAATTTCTGTATCTCGTTGCCGTCTTGTGAGCTTGGTGATTCAATGCAACTGGAACAAATAAGCAGAATGATAGCACAGTGGTATTACGAAGGTCTTGTCTTAAGAACGAAAGACAGGAAAAAGGTAGCAGAGCTAAGTTCAAAAGGGGGTATTCTCGTTGAGGATCAAAGTTCAAACGGAGGAGAATTTGGTGTATTTTTCATATAGAGGAGAACACCTATCATACCTTATTCCAGTAATTTATACTTTAAATTCACCAGGGACTATTGTTTATGTCATCTCGCCCTGGATCAATTCTCGAGTTGAATTGACGTATTCTTGGAAACCTAACAACCCAAGAACCACACTCATCGATTTGTGTATTTCTGAAAAGAAAAGAGGCATAGATACAATCATAATTACTAGCGATATGTCTTCTCAGGAACCTATCTCCGTCAAATCAGTTCAGGAATTTAAAAATGCCGGTTTTCAAGTTACTGTAATTCAGAATCTGCATTCCAAAGCAGTAATTGGAGAGTATTTAAAATATCAGGGAAGTGCTAATATAACTCATTCCGGAATTTACAGAAACAGCGAATACATAAACATTTTACCTGTATTGAGAGCACAGCAGGAAGAAGTTCGAGCTCTACTTTCGTGAACTATATTGGAGGGAAATGTAAATGACAGATTTCCAATTATTCCATTTAATAGATTCTCCATTTTACAACAGTCGAATTAATGTCGTAAATGTCCCTAATTATCAAGAAAGTGGATTATTTACAATCTTTGTTGCAAATTTATTTTACCCAGCATTAATGCCAGAGTTTGGAAAATTAGTATCGCTTACCGTAACCTCTGACGACATCATCGATAAAATCAATGAATCCATTGGAAAGGAGAATGAAATTATCTTTGTAAATCCTCATTCAACTAAAATTAATGATAACTATGTTTCTTATGGACAAGTAAAACGAATCAAGTTACCAGAACAGCTATACCACCTATATCTAGACGTTATTAATTTTCAATTAGCAATTGATAAGCCTATCCTTCTTAGAAAAAATGAGCCAAGTGGACAGCATTTTGTTCCTATATCGAGTTTTCGTTACTTTAGTGTTAAAAGTTCCACGAATTACGGGCCGATAAGTTTTGATTGCACATACAACGCCATGTTGTTCAAACTCACCAGAGAGGATTTTAAATTCTCAAAAAAAAGAGCTAGAACTGATTTAAGCAACAAATCAATTGAAACAGTTTCGATGCGTGCTAATATATTTTATTTAAACAGCAATTCGTCAAATTTTGCTATGATGAACATAAATTGTGATTTTAAAATTTATAAAAAATTAGTTGAGAAGGGAGAGGGTTTATATATAGGCCACTTTTACACAATTTACAACTTAAACAAATATGGTGAGCGGAAGGATTCAATTAATATCTTGATAAAAGCTGTTTTTTTTGATTATTCCTATGAAGCACTATTTCCCTTTTTGATTTCTAAAATACAATATAGCGGAATCTCGGTCCGGGCTGAAATTTCGAAATTATTTATCGAGGAAACACGAGCGAAAATACTTAGAGGATTTCAAGAATCTATAATAAAAATAAGAACGACAAAAAGATGGTATAAAATAATAGAAGAAGCAAATCTTCTAAAAGTGGTTTTCGTATCCCCTAGTGTTATATTCAAGTTTCTAAAAGCATATGCACTGTTCGAGGGCGATAGAGCAATGTTATTAAATGTACTTTCTAGTGAGAATTTAATAGAATCTATTAGTAATTTTTTAAATTCTATCAGCAATAGTCACTTTTATGAGGGAAATTTGGTAAATGTAAATTTAAAAACTTTCCTCACGGAACCGGATCAATAACGATCAGTATATATTTTTAAAATGATAAGGCTTAAATTACTATAGGACCTATCGACTTGATCATGTATCCTATATTTGTAGTAGACCGTCCCGCTTCTCTCCGCATATTGAGCGGCCTAACTGAATATTCAGGAGAGTTTGGGATACTTGCACATGCATTCACAACAAACAACTTCAAAAAGAAATTCAATGAATTCGAATTGGCTTCTGTAAAGGTCGGGGACTCTGGTATTTACCAGGGGAAGGATATATCGTATAAGGATCTCTTTTCAGAATATGAAAAAATGGGGGTCACTCATGGTATCATAAAGGATCACTACAGGGATCCAGTACAAACACTCAAGAGTGCGAAAAAAGCCATAAAAGTTTACAAAATGGGAAGAAAAAAAGGTTATTATAATTTTGAACTTGTGGGAGTTGCCCAAGGAGAAACAGTTGCTGATTACATTCACAGCTACATGGCCCAAAAAGAACTAGGTTACAAAATGGTCGCAATAGGTGGGTTACTTTACAAGATCGAAAATCACAAGAGAATGGTAAGGCTGGAAAATAATGTATTTTTGCGTAATGTCCTTACCGGAATAAGGCGAAAGTATCCCAACGATGAGTTATTTCCCCTAGGGGTATTCCATAGGAATAGGATGAAACTATTTTCAGATCTTAATATTTGGGGTGCAGATTACAAAGGATGGATTTTCAGGTATGACATAACGGAATCTCACAGAGAAGGCAACAGATATGAGCAAGTAATATCATACATAAAGTCAAATATATTTGAATATATCAAAACTAATTTTTGTTCAGATTCGACAAAGAACCAGGAGAACAATGTGACCGCAAATAATAGGAAATGGAAACCTAATCGCTTGCTTATACTTTCATGCAGCATGAGCAAGGGGGAAGAATCCGGAAGGGCAATCAAAGTCTACCGGGGTGTAGCTTATAACCAGTTAAGGAAATACTATTCCAAAAATAATCACCTGGACGTTAAGATCATATCTGCCAAATATGGACTGATTGACAAGAATGATTTCATTGATCCGTATGAAAACAAGATGAATGTTCGCTCCTCTGAAATTTATAAGCATGCCTTTAGAGAAGATCTTGACATATTGGCAAATAAGTATGACGAGATTCTTGTATTCGGTGGGAAGAATTACAGAAATGTAGTGTCAGGATTTGACAAATTTCTGTTTACTCAAGGCAAAATAGGAGAGCAACTTCACCAATTAAAGGAATGGTTATACCGAGATGCTACCAAAAAGAATTAATAAACAAGAGACATCGAATAAGTATGGCAGTAAATAATTTTATAACACATAGACTGGGACTTTATAAGACCGCTTTTGACCTTAGTGAAGATGGAAATCTAGTGGATATTGATTATTCCGTCTCCGGACATGGCCATCTTTTAGTGAAGAAGGACAGAGATGATTACAGAGTTTTGATAAAGGCTCTCACAGATATAGCCCCTATCCCAATATCGCAAAATGAACTTGATAATTTTGATAAGTTCTTCCATATATTTCTAACAACCGGAATTTATACTAAAAACTATGTGCTATTTTCAATACCAATTAATGAGGCCAAGAAGCTCATCAAAACGAACATTAGCCCTGATGGAAAAGAGAACCTTTGGATAGACACGGAAAAGTATTCAAAATTCAAGGTTAGCAAGTTTACGTTACCCTAACTTAAAACCACTACCGCCGTCACTATTTACGTAATTCTTAATTCAAATAAACCTCCACCAGTACCCACATCCCCATCTATTCCTTCCATTGTGGTCCAGTGGATTGGCATAGTCGATCACTTTCTGTGGTTTTCCGAAGTTCTCCTCCATACCTTCGTCGAATGATGACAGATTCAAGAGATATGAACCTGGATGTCCATCCATTTTCTGCTTTAAGTCCCTGAGGTCATCAATGCTGAAACTGTGCCTGTACTTCTTTCCAGACGACAGGTATGGTGGATCCAGGTAAAACAACACCCTGGGCTTTGAGTACCGCTTCATAAGATCCCGGAAATCCATACGCTCTATGGTCCAGTCCCTCACATACACAAAGTTCTCTATGGTGAACCTCGACATGTGCGTGTTGCCCTTGAATCTCCTTCCGAATGATCTACCGTCACCCATGAATGAATATGTCTGCAGATATATCAGCCTGAAGGCCGTTTCCACATCCCATGGATATCTTTTATCCCTCATCTCCATGAAGATCTTCTCATGGGCAAATGCAACCCTTAGCTTTTTGATAAGCATATTTCTCTTCCAAGGGTCCTGGAGAACCTTGAATGTAACATACAGATCGGAATCAATATCATTATAGATCTTCATCTTCTTCCATTCATCAGGGATATTGAGGAGAACTTTGCCAGAACCACCAAACACGTCAACAACGGCATCAAATGAATTCATGCGATCCTGCAATATCGAAATTATGTCCTTCAGCTGATTAAATTTTCCTCCATAGTACCTGAATACTGATTTCATTATTGTCAAATACGCAATCAATTCATGCTTATATTATTTCTTATTGCTCAATAGAAAATTATTAGGTCAACAAAGTCATGTTACCTGGTGGATGCATTAAAAACCATAGAGAAACAATCCGGATTTCTCAGACTGATATCAT
>JAJZXP010000280.1 GCA_021806345.1 Thermoplasmata archaeon
TGGATTGAGAGAACCTCTTCTGTTCATAGCAGATGGTATACCTAAACTGGATGAGGAGATACGTAAAATATTTCCAAGAGCTGAATTCCAGCTATGCACCATACATGCATCCAGGAACTTAGAAGCAGATGTGAGAGAATCAGATAAGAACGAGATCGATCGAGACCTGAAAGCAATATTCCTTTCAGATACAAAGGATTCTGCCATAAACAAATTCAATCAATTCAAGGGCAAATGGTCCTCGAAGTATCCTAGATCTATATACAATATGGAAAAGAAGCTTGGATATCTGTTCACATACTTCCAGTATCCTGAGAGCATCAGGAGATCTCTGCATTCATCGAACATAATAGAAAGAATGAACAAGGAGATAAGAAGGAGAATAAAGGTAATTGACTCACTGCCCACTGAAAGTGCAGCAATGAAGATAATATATCTCAGAATAGCTGAATTGAATGAGAAATGGTCACACAGAGTCATGAAAGGATATTATAAATGCAAGGATGAGATCAGTGACATGTTCAGGGAGAGGTATCCTTAATCTTACACATAATTCTGGACACTACGTCAAACTTGATTACAAGGCATTTTGTGATTTGTTATGCAAAAAACACAATTCATCTTTATTTAGAACCTATGTGTATGATTGTGAGTTCAAATCAAACGAATTATTGCTGGATAGACTTGAAAAGTTGACCAATTTTAAAATTAGGCGGGGAGAGAAACAAAAGCTAGGATTTCACTATGTACAAAAACAGTTCGACATTCAGCTTGCAGTGGACATGATAACACTCTCTAAATCGAACATACAAGACATCATTTTAGTATCTGGAGATTCTGATTTCATTCCAGCTGTCAAATATGTTCAAGATCAAGGAACAAGAGTTTATCTTTGGAGTGCTAAGAAAGACAAGAATGGTGAACTTGCCAGAAACTGTGATGGTGCTAATGCATTAACTGAAGAAGTACTTGTTAGGTATTCGCCACTGCACCATTAAGAATCCATAAATTAACAAATATCGGCTAAAATATTACCGCATAAAAGGATTTATAATAATTTACATTTGCTTACTTTAAGGTGAGTGAATTACCTGAACAAATAGAAAGTGAACGTCAAAAAGATATAACTACCGTAATTAAAGAGAAGAACTTACTTATGGTCACATGCCGGTTGCTGAGCGATTTGATACCAAGTAAATTTATAAAAGATGTAAAAGAGATGGAAGAAAATAAACCAAGGGAAATAAATAGACTTCTAATTGATATATCAACTCATTTAAGTAATATTGGAGGATTTTGTGATGAACGCAGTCGTAAAAGTATCTCTGCTGTCGTGAAATTTCTGTCTGTGGTAATGATTACACCCATGGCGTATTTACAACTTAAATCCTTATTACCGATAATATCAGGTTTAGAAGTAAACTTTAATAAACGACCTTTTAAGATTATCAAATTTTCGATACCTGGAATCATTAATACGGAATTTAAAAGAGAATAAGTTGTTCAACTCTCATATTTATTCAATGAAGAATAAAATAACGTTAATATATAATTAAACATTATTGGAACCACAAATAAATTTTTGAGGAAACTTCTGATTCCATGAGTTGATATATTGAAGTTTTATCTTTATGCAGGTGCCGGGATTTGGACCCGGGTCGAAAGCTTGGAAGGCTTCCGTGCTAGACCAGTCTACACTACACCTGCCTTGAAAGGGTTATAATTATGGGCTTAATATGAGTTTTCTCTCAAGTTGGTGTGTTGAATATGGTGTCGAAGGTGTTTGAATAATAACTACCATGTGAAAGAACCGATACTGTGAAATCGTAGGTCGCAGTGGATACGGTTTCATTGAAATAGACATAACTGTTGTGATAGTTTGAGGTTAATGTTATCGGGCTGCCTCCAGCGGTCGAATAAGATACAGAAACATTTTGAATTGCTCCTATGTATGAAACATAAACTCTGAACGAGAGTGGATCGTTGTTGTGTGGTATGGGGAACGCATAAAAACCATTTTTCTCGCTCAATGATGTCCAGTTTCCATGCGAATCAGAGACCTGGAGGTTGCTAATCTGTGGACCTGCGATATTGCTGATTGGCGGATTTAGGAAAATTGTCCAGAAAATTATCCATGTGAGAAAAAATACCATCACAAGCAAGAACACATGGGTTCCACGCTGTGGGAGCTTAAGATGCAGAGCAGTGAAAACTTTCCTGAAATATACAAGAATTCCCAGCATTATGAGGACGCCCACGTACCATATCCCTATGATGTAAAAATATCCTGAAAGTAAACCCAGGACTGCTGCTATAAGGAATATTACTACGGTTGCTTTTGCCCTCTCCTTTTCATATTCAAGAAATTCCTTCTCGTTGAATTCAGGTTCAACAAAAACTTCCTGATCTTTATCTTTTGCCATTTAACCAGGGTGAATTAAAAATTGATTAATGAATTTATTGCGTTTTTCGGATCTGTGGAAAGAACAACTCCCGAGGCCACGAGAATGCCATCTGCGCCAAGTTCAATTGAACGTTTGACATCTTCTGCCTTCTTTATACCGGCCCCCACAAGTAGTCGGACACCAGATTTTTTGCATATTTTACTGGCCCGTTCAATGACATCCGGTTTTGATGTGGAAACCGATATATTCCCACCGATCAGAGAAGGCGGTTCATACGCTATAGAATTTGGAGAAAATTGTGCGATTCTGGATACCTCGTCCTCGTCTGCTGCACATACTGTTATTTCAAAATCAACTTCCTTTGCCCGCTTAATTGTTGATTCTATGTGCGTGAGTGAGACCCTGTTTTCAGAATGATTCAACAGAGATCCCCTGATTCCGATCGAAAGAAGCGAATCGATTGAGACCTTGCCAGTGTAAGGTCCATATGTAAATGGGTCCACATGCTGCCCGATTATTTCCTTGCCCGATGTTCTTGAAGCTGATTCAAGGTCAATTGGATTCACGGCATATGAGATCTTCCAGCCATAATTGGTGAGATCATCTGGACATTTACTAAGAAATTCAGAATTAAGATTTCCGGTAGCGATTTCATAAGACTTCAGGTTTACTATGAAGGATAACATATTTTTCACGTGCCTTCAAGTGTAACATAGAAGGATCAATAAATTTTATTACTATAAATCATCTGACTATCTTATGGTTGAGCTTGAAAGTAGCCCTCAGACGCTTGAAGAATTGTGGAAGAAGAGCTACCCCAAAGGTAATGAAAGGAGTATAGAGATTCCTGATAAGAGTGTTTATCAATTGTTAAAGGACTCTGCAACTAAGTTCCCTGATTCAGTCGCATTAGTCTTCTTTGGAAAAAAAGTCACCTATAAGGCATTCCTCGCCATGGTGGATGCCCTGGCATTCAATTTAAAAGAAAAACTTAGACTTTTCAAGGATGCAAAGGTGGGATTTATACTTCCAAATACGCCACAATATGCAATCTCATTTTTTGCTGTTGCAAAGATAGGCGGTGTCGTCGTACAGACAAATCCCATATACACTGAAGCAGAAATACACGATGAATACAAGAGCACTGAGGTCTCTGCTGTCATAACACTGGATCTATACTATGAAAAAGTTGCAAATCTTGCGAAGAATGACATTTCAATTGTGGTCACAAAGGTGAAAGATTTTCTGACTCCTCTTGCCGCATTTGTATACAAGAGAAAGACAAGGAATGATCCAAAGCCGCCTGTTATTAACTACACAGGTAGAATATTCCGATTCACCGATTTGATAAAGAGTGGAAATTCGCCTGAGGAAAAGATAGATCCACAATATGATCCCGTGCTTTTCCAGTTCACAGGTGGAACCACAGGAACACCGAAAGCGGCTATGCTCTCACACAGAAATCTTGTCGCAAACACGTCTCAGCTTAAAGCATGGCACTCAAGCCTGAATAATCCTGGCATATACATGTCAACCCTGCCGTTCTTCCATGTGTATGGAATGATGACCTCTCTTGTCCTGCCTGTTACAACGGGTTCAAAAATGATTTTTGTTCCGGATCCCAGAGATACAGAAACGCTTCTGAAATTGATCAACAAATACAAGCCTGACTATCTGCCAGGTGTTCCCACTCTATATAAATCATTGATAAACAGGCCTGATATAGCAAAATATAACCTTAAATCCATCAAGGTGTGCGTTTCAGGCGGAGCACCTCTGCCAGTTGAGACACAGAAGAGATTTGAGGATATAACCGGTGGTCTTCTTATAGAAGGATACGGATTGAGTGAAACTTCACCTGTTGTTACTGCCAATCCTGTCGATCGTAATGCAAGAAAGATAGGGTCTGTAGGGTTACCGCTCCCAAACACCGAGTTAAGATTGGTAAACCAGTACTCACTTGAGACCGTTGCCCTTGGTGAAGAGGGCGAGTTGATGGTTAAGGGTCCACAGGTCATGCTTGGTTACTGGAGAAATGAAGCTGAAACCTCAGAGGTAATTATTGACGGCTGGCTCAGAACGGGAGATATTGGCAAGTTCGATTCTTCTGGTTTTCTATACCTGGTGGACAGGAAAAAAGATATGATAATCTCCAGCGGGTACAATGTATATCCCCGTGAAATAGAGGAGGTGTTCTACAAACATCCCGATGTGATTGAGGCAGCTGCCATAGGCGTTCCAGATCCCAAGAGGGGGCAGAGTGTAAAGGTCTATGTTGTAAAGAAGGAGGGTTCGCCTGTAACTGAACAGGAACTCCTGAATTTTGCTTCAAAACAGCTGGCACCTTACAAGAGACCGAAATCCGTGGAATTCAAGAAAGATCTCCCGAGAACTCTTGTTGGCAAGGTTCTGAAAAGAGAACTTCGCACGGACAAACCTGACACCTCGAGGATCAAAAGAAACCTCTGACCTTTTTTATCCTAATTATTATTCGATAACCTGCAAAGACTATTGAGCAATAATTACATTCTGGTATAGGTCTGAATGTTCATTCCTGTTTACTACATTCTCGTCTTGTTGATGCTGCTGATGGGTGCAGGAATGAGTTTTTCAATATATCTTGCACGTACCGCAGATAATCATGTCAGGAGGATGTTTGCCTATGTTCTGCTTGATATGATGACTGGAATGGTTTTAGGTCCGTTCATTCTGCTCGCATATCCCGGCAGGATAACTGTACCTGATACGATAGAGATTACATTCATTACAATGGCAGTTCTACTCGCGCCTTCAATGGCATATTTCTTAAGAGCGATTATGCAGGATTCCATTGCTGGAAGCCGGAACTTTATTGTTGTATTTACTGCATTTTTCATAATATTTGATGAGATCGTAATGAGTTTGGATTTCAATCTGTTCCTATCACCAGTTAAATTCCATAATTTACTTTTTACCGATACCCTGTCTTCAGTTGCCTATTCAGTATCAACTTACTGGTTTGTAATTCCAATGGGCATAGAGATGGTACTTTCAATTTTGTATGTTCGCAGATCACTTGGAAGTTTTTCTATCGTCATTTTCTCCGTACAGGCGGTCTCGATGATACTGGCTCCTGCTGCTTTCAAGGCCACCTTGTGGGTGCCGGTTGCGGTATATCTGTCGGGTGCTGTCATGACTGGATTTTTTGTTTTTCTCTTCGAGCATCTTTACCGTAAGATGTCGATACATCAGAATGCATCAAGATACCTTCTGTATCTTCTTACGGCTTATTCAGTAATGATGGCTGGTGTCTTTCTCTGGATGGCATACCACACCTATCTGGGAATTGCAGCTGGAATGATATTTGACATGATCATTTACATCAGGGCAGCTACCTATCCGGGATACCTGAATTCTGGTACCAAGATATTCTGGCTTGCAAAGAGGAACTGGTCTTTCCTCTTTCTTCTCATGATCTTCGTTTCTGAATTCTTCATGGGTGCTGTATTTGACCTGCAATTTTATGGTCCTTCTAGATTCATGAGTTCTTTGAGCCTTCAAACAATATCAGGATCTTTTATTGCAATGATGGAAAAATCGCTGTTTGACTTTTTTTACTTCTTCAGCATAGTTTCTCTATCGACCTGGTTCCTTGTGATGATGGGCATAGAGATGGGTTCCCTTGTAGTGTTCAAGATCATGAAAACAAGGGAACTTGAAACCAGAATCCGCCTGGTACTGATGCTTTTTGCCTATGGTGTCTATTCGATCCTGATCCCGTCATTCCTGGTACCCGATTCATCACTGTTTCCATTCATTGGCTGGACAATGGGGATAGGATCTGGGGGTGGCCTGGCACCGTACCTGATCATTCCCATGCTCGTCACATATCTGATTAGCGGTATCCTGTCCTATCTGTTTGGATCAAGACAATTGTGCTCAGTTTTCTGCACTGCACCCGTAATGTATCAGGGAACTTTTTATGATTCAATGAAAAAATTCAATACGTCATCTGATTTTACAAAGAAACTCACTTATAAGGAAACCGGCAGGAATCCCATATATTCTGTTGTATCAAAGATGGTATATTTTTCTGTCATTGCTGCCGGGATCGTATCCTATCTGGATTCCACGGGATATCTAAGATTGACATTTTACGGTGTTGATCCAGAATACATGCTCTACCTCTTTTACTTTGGCTTTCTATGGTACGCCGTATTCATAACAATGCCCTTTTTTGGATCCTACGGCTGCATCAAAACTGGATATTGCCACTGGGGTAATTTCAACAGGTTCATCTCTAAATTCGGTTTCTTCAGGTTGAAGGTTCGGGATCCGAACCAATGCATCAACTGTAAGACGAAAGACTGCGCTACAGCCTGTCCGGTGGGAAATCATTCTCAACCAGGAAACTTCATAGAGAAGGGTGAATATAAGGATTCAAGGTGCATTGGAATCGGGGACTGCGTCGATGCATGCCCATACGAAAACATATTCTATTATGATGTCAGGCACTGGTTGAAGGAAAAGATTTCTAACCGGTAGCTGTTTTTTCATGCAGTTTCTTGGTATTGTAGTTCTGGTACATCCCCATTATTATGTTGAAATAAAGTGCCATGGCAATTATCATGGAAACCGCAAAGACGAGATATGAAAGCCCAAAGTTTGCTGGCAGAATAACTGGACCTATGAAGCTGAGTGATGTGAGCAGAAATAGGAATACAAAATCGATCGCAATATTTCTTTCTTTACTCCTTTGTCCATCACTTTGATCAAATATCTTCCTGTTTCTATATACCGCACGGAAAAAATAAACTATTGACACAATCATAAGCACAGAATATGCAATGAGCAATATGGAAATAAAACGTGAATTACCGAACATTACTGGATCTGCTATTTGCATCAGGAGAATTGAGATTGCAATTTGCTTTTCAATTCCGGACCTAAGCTGCAAGAATATGAATACAACCATTTCTGTGATCATTGGCAGAAGAAAGAGTATGCTTGTTATAGATAGGCTAAAGAAGCTGAGACTATCGACAAACGAATCTTGACCCGCAGTACCGAATGCGACCACCCGAAGTAAAACAGCCATCGAAATTTCGTTCCAGACAAGCAAAAATGACAATGTACCTGATATAGACCTTGAAATTCCGCTGAATTCTCCTCTTGCAGCAATAACCAACAGGTAAACTATTGCCACCGTCATTAGGATCATAGAAAAGTTGACTGCTAAAACAGTGTTTATAAATGAACTGGGAGCGACCAGATAATATGTTATTCCATTAAACATGCTGGCCATCATCGCAAGAAAGAATACAGAAACTGAGAATGTCTTGAGTTTAAGATTGGATAGATCTGACCGCAGATAATAGATGACCCAAATTAGAAATAAGGTCATAGCGACTTCAATGAAAATTACAACCGGAAGGTTTTGCACAACACGGCATTTAAAAATGTTATTATAAGTTAATTGGAATTGTTTTTATTTCTGCCTCTAAGAGATGCATGGGGCATTAAAAATTATGAAATGATACAAAATTATAGATTTGCAATTATTTCAGATGATTTTTTTACAAGCATCATTCTTGACATATTGGTCAGAGAGCGTTTGTGCGCTTCCTGATCGCCAGAAGAAACTGCATCTTCAGCGATTACAGAATAAAATCCCCTGTTTAATGCATCCCTTGCACTGGATTCTACGCCAATTTCAGTAGCTATTCCAGTAAATATTAAAGTCTTGATTCCTGCATTTCTTACCATAAGCTCGAAATTCGTCCCAATAAAGATACTTGCGGTGTTTTTATTGAGAACAATATCGTCCTTTTCAGGTTTTACGGTGAGATCCCAGACTGTAGGATCTGTCGGCATCTGCCCCCACCTGTTTGCCAGTCTTGGCCCGGATTCGAATCTTTCGGGCAGTGGTGTGATCTTGGTGAAAAAGATAGGTATACCTTTCTCTCTTGCTTTCTTGATCAACGAATTTAGATTACTAAGAAATTCATCCTTGTTGTATATTCTGCCAACAAGCAAGTTCTGAACGTCCCACACTATGAGCGCAGTATGATCTGGCCTAACAACATCCTTAAGCTCTTTAAAAACATCATTTCTTTCCATGCTTCGAATATGGTAACATCATATTTAAGAAATGAGAAACTGTATATCCAGAAATCAGCCCGGAAATTAATGGAATTCGTGTTATTGCAGCATTTAATTCTGGATTTTAATTGTCAGGAATGTTATCTTCCTTTTCCATTCCCTTTGCTATCAGGAAACCTCTTGCCCTTTCCGTGTACTTATATTCATTGACCTTTCGCCAGAACTCTTTCGAGTGGTTGCTGTATATCAAATGGGCCATCTCATGCATTAAAACGTAGTCTAAGACCCACACAGGCATATCAATTAAATTATGCGAAATCCTGATCGTCTTATTGGCTGGAGTGCAGCTTCCATTCCTATACTCCTGTCGTTCTGAAAATGATAGAGATGCCTCCAACTTACCTGAGAAAAACTTGTTGTTCAGGAAATTGAACCTTCTTCCAAGCAATTCTCTATTTTTAGATTCCTGAGCATTCTTTCTCATCTCAAGGCGCTTCTGCATTTTCTGTATAATTAATGTTTCCTCGGATTTTGAAAGGCCTGTGGGGATCTGGATAATGATCTTGCCATTCTGCATATGTGCATTAATCGTCTTCTTTCTTTTTGGGCTTCTCTTAACTATAACTTCCAATAGATCACTGATCAAATAGATGATAAGAACATTTGTCCAAATAACGATTCGTTATGTCCATTATAATCACCTATTCTTAGTTTCCAAAGGTATAAATTGTTATGTAATATGCCGTTAATGCGGGTCCGTAGCTTAGCCAGGTAGAGCGATGGACTCTTAATCCATAGGCCGGGGGTTCGAACCCCTCCGGACCCGCTCTACATAAGATGTAGTTTTCCTGAATAATACGAAAAAATTATACATGTAATCATATAATTTTGTACTGACCCTTTTTGATCTAATTGAACTTGTGAGCAACCGATAGGACTTTATAAACAAGTATTTTTAGCTAAGATGATATGACGAATAATGTTGATTGGATACAAAAGAGCTTACAAACTGTGTATGAAGAAGGATATTTAAATAGATTGGTAAACATTTACCCAATAAATGAAAATAGTTTCAGAGATGTTAGTAAAGAGCTAATTGAAGACATAAAAGACTCTTACAATAAAAGAGATCCCATTGGAGTTGTAAAACATTGCTTATGCTTAGAAAAGTTCCCAATTGACAATCCATATATTTCCATGATCAGGGAAAAGAGAATTTTTGAAAAGAATTTGGAGGTAGTAGAAACGATAGGAAACCTCTTATTAAAAATGGAAATAAGGAATTTAGAAACACTAATTAAGGCACCAAAATCTGGAAGCAGACAATTTGGTCATTCATTTAAGTTGTGGCTAAAAAGTAATTATGAAAAAAATTTTTTAATATATGATAAATTTGAACAATATCATGATAACGGACTGAAATTTTTAGATGGGTCAGACGATACTTTGAAGCATTATATCAGTAATAACTTCGAGATCAATACTGAAAAAGGATTGGATTTAGTGTTTAAAA